>JASHRP010000121.1 GCA_030037375.1 Bryobacteraceae bacterium
TTGATCCGCCGCGCGTCCGTCTTTAACACCGAGCGGCTGGACCCGATCTACGCCGATCCGCACGAACGCGGCGTGCGCCTGCACCTGCACTACGGAGACGTCACGGACGGCACCGGGCTGCGGCGAACCATCGAGAAGGTGCGGCCGGACGAGATCTATCATTTGGCCGCGCAATCGCACGTCCGCGTGAGCTTCGATCAGCCCGAATACACCGCTGACGTGGTCGCGACCGGCGCATTGCGGCTCTTCGAGACCGTGCGGGATTTCATGAACGTGAGCGGCGCGTCGGTGCGAATTTACCAGGCCGGTTCGTCGGAGATGTTCGGAGCCGCGGCCCCTCCGCAGAACGAGAAAACCCCGTTTTATCCTCGCAGTCCCTACGCAGTGAGCAAAGTGGCGGCGCATTGGTATGCGGTTAATTATCGCGAAGCCTATCGAATGTTCATCTCCAACGGGATTTTGTTCAATCACGAATCGGAGCGGCGCGGCGAAACTTTCGTGACCCGCAAGATCACGCGTGGCCTGGGACGAATCAAGATGGGCTTGCAGGACAAGCTGTTCCTGGGGAATTTGGATGCTCGCCGAGACTGGGGCTACGCGGGTGATTATGTCGAAGCGATGTGGATGATGCTGCAGCACTCCGAGCCGGACGATTTCGTAATCAGCACGGGCGAGTCGCATTCAGTTCGCGAGTTTTTGGACGAAGCCGCCGGTTATGCCGGCCTCGATTGGCACAAGTTCGTCAAGACCGATCCGAACTATTTGCGGCCCACCGAAGTAGATGCATTACTCGGCGACGGAGCGAAGGCTCGCGCGAAATTGGGATGGCGGCCGAGGGTCGGATTCGCGGATCTGGTCCGCCGCATGGTGGATCACGATCTGGAGCTGGCGCGGCAGGAGCATCTCCTCGCCGGCGCGGGCCATGGAAGCGCCGTGCGCGGCATCTCCCAGGGCCGATAACGGCGCTACTTGTCCCCCTTTGGCTATTCTTCCTATTCTCCCTACTCTTCTTCTTCTTCCTCGCCAGTCTTCGCGGCCTTGGCCGCAGCGATAATCTTGTCGGCCTGGAGGCCGGGGACGAAATCGTAATGATCGAATTCCATGCTGAAAGACGCGCGCCCCTGCGTCATGGAAGTGAGGTCGTTCTGATAATTCAGCATCTCGGCCATGGGAGCTTGGGCCTTGATAATTTGCGTCCCGCCCTTGGTATCCATGCCTGAAATGCGGCCGCGGCGTCCGTTCATATCGCCCATGAGGTCGCCCGCGTATTCGACCGGCGCTTGAACCTCCACGTTCATGATCGGCTCGAGCAAAGCGGGCTTGGCCGACTCCATCGCGGCCTTGAATGCCTTGCGGGCGGCCAGCTTGAACGACATTTCCGATGAATCGACGTCGTGATAGGAGCCATCGTAAACAATTACTTTGAAGTCGACCACCGGATATCCGGCAAGATAGCCTTTCTCCGCCGCTTCGACAATGCCTTTCTCGATGGCAGGAATGAAGTTTTTCGGGATCGCTCCGCCGAAAACTTCATTGCCGAAGGCGAACTTCTCGCCGCGCGGCAGCGGCTCCATGCGAATCCAGCAATCGCCGAACTGGCCGTGGCCGCCGGTCTGCTTCTTGTGGCGGCCTTGAACATCGGCCTTGCCGCGGATGGTTTCGCGATACGGAATCTTCGGCGCGTGAAGCTCCACGTCGACGCCGTAGCGCTTCTTCAAACGGCTGACAATGACTTCGACGTGCTGCTGGCCGCTGCCGGCGAGCAGAAACTCCTTGGTCTGCGGATCGCGATAGAACCGGAGTGCCTGGTCTTCTTCGAGGATCTTATGCACGGCTTGGCCCATACGGTCTTCGTCGTTGCGAGTCTTAGCCGCGATGGCGTAGGCGATGGAAGGCTCGGGCAGCTTCACCGGAGGATACGCGATCAGCGAACCCTTTTCGCCCAAAGTGTCGCCGGTCAGCGTGTCTTTGAGCTTGGCCACGCCGCCCAGATCGCCCGCGTGCAGCTCGGTCACGGGAGCGATGGTCTTTCCGAATAGCCCGCCGATGTGCGATAGGCGCTCAGCCGCGCTCGAGCGCGCGTTGACCAGGTTCGCGTCGTTGCGAACGATACCTGAAACTACCTTGAAATAGGAAACGCGGCCGGAAAAAGGGTCGGCGATCGTTTTGAACACGAACGCGGAAACGGGTTCGGAATCCTTGACCGCGCGATCCACTTCGGCGCCGTTGAGCGCGCCTTTCCAGGGACCGCGCTCCGCGGGATTGGGGAAGTTTTCGACGGCGAAGTTCAGGATCAGATCGCTACAGACATTATGCAATCCGGAAGCGCAGAGAACCGGGAAAATGCGCATCTGGCGAACGGCGTCGCGGAGCCCTTCAAGAATTCGTTCCGCGGGCAGCGTGCCGCTTTCGAAAAACTCTTCCATCAGAGCGTCGTTGCCTTCCGCAACCATCTCGACCAGCGCCTCGTGCGCGGTCTGCGCGGCGTCGGCGAGATTGTCTGGAATCGGCGCTTCCTTGCCTTTGCCGTCGCCATCCGGCGTGTAGGTGAAGGATTTCATCCGCACCAGATCCACGACGCCGTTGAACTCGCGCTCTGGGCCGAGTGGCAGGTGAATGGGAACGGCCGTACGTCCGAATACCGATTGCACGCTTTCCAGCGCCCGATCGAAACTCGATCGTTCCCGGTCGAGCTTATTGATCACGATCGCGCGCGGCAGATTGAACTCTTCGGCAAAGCTCCAAACCTTTTCGGTCTGGACTTCGACGCCGGCCACGCCATCCACGACGACCAGGGCCGCGTCCGCGGCGACCATGGTGGCCTTCGTATCGTTAATAAAGATGTTGAAGCCGGGCGTATCGATCAGGTTGATCTTCTTCTTGTTCCACTCCGCGGCGGCTATGGCCGAGGAAATCGTTATCTTGCGGGCGATTTCCTCCTCGTCGAAGTCCGTGATGGTAGTGCCGTCTTCGGTCCGTGTAAGGCGGGTGGTCGCGCCCGCCGCAAACAGGAACCCCGCAATCAGGGAAGTCTTGCCGGAGTTTCCGTGGCCCACGAGAGCCACGTTCCGGATATCGCCAGTCTCGTAAACTTTCACCGAACCCTTACGCTCCCTTAACGAATTTGCAAAACGTGGATCTTATCACAACGGGCGGAATTCACGTGCGTCCAAGTGCCCGGCAGCTGATCGAGCCGGATAGTTCAGGCGTTCGGAGAAACCACTCGAAGCTGGTCCGCGATCTGCTCAATGGCCCAATCCGTTTCATCCGGCGTGATCGCATACGGCGGCATAAAATACAGAACATTGCCGAGCGGGCGCAGAAGCAGGCCGCGATCGAGCGCCGCGGCGGTGATGCGCGGGCCAAAGTCGTTCAAATAGCCGGGATGATCGGTTCGCATCTCGACGACGCCTACTCCGCCGATCACGCGGACATCGCCGACTTGATCAAGCTTGCGGAGCGGATCGAGACCCGCCTTCAATCGGCGTTCGAGAGCG
>JASHRP010000122.1 GCA_030037375.1 Bryobacteraceae bacterium
AAGGAAATAAGGCCGCCCCGTCCGTGATCGAGATTCCGGCCAATCGAGACGGCGCTAGCGCTTCCGATCAGCCCTTTCACCGGCTTCGACCCAACCATCCGCTTGAGCCACCGGCGCTCTTTGGAACTCGCTGAACTGGACTGCTTGAGCGAGGTTTAGACGACGCCGTATCAGCGGGGCAGGTCTGAGTGCCGGCCAAGTAGCCCTCTAGAAATTCGCCGAGCTGAGTAATATTGCCGCTCGGGTCAATTACTCCACAAACCGGGCAGGTAAGGGCGCTGTACAGTTGATAGTAAATCATGTATGGGACTCCCCACGCGATTCCCGCATTCATCGCGCTCTGAAGAGTGTCAATGAACGTTTGAGGGGCCTCGCCTGGGCTGGCCGTCATGATTTCTCCAATCATGATTGCGTCCGTGCCAATGATGTTCTGGATTGTCCCAAGATCTTGCACCAGGTCGGCGCTAGGATCGCCGCCATCCCCGAAGCTCTGATACGACGAATAGGAAACGTAGTCGAACCCGACATAAGGAAGAATGTCGTAAAGAGTGCTTTCCAGTCCCGCGTCGTGAAGACACCGCACAATGTTGAACTCCGGGGCGAAGTAGACCCTCATTCCGCCGATACCAGCCGCCAGCGCCCTCGCGCGGCCTTCTTCGATTCCGGTTTGGCGGAGCTGAAACCAGATCTTCAACCCTTCAAACGATACCGCTGGATTCGCATTTCCGCCATACATCTGGGCATAGCCCGCATTGCAGTTCGCCTGCACCGTGGGATCGGTCGCATACGCGTCGGCGTTGGCGCAGTAGACGTCGTTGTCGCTTTCCCAATTGGAGATAACGAATCGCTTGTTGGTCGTCCGGTACGTCGTGTAGAGATAATATGTAAGGTCGCTGTATTCGGCGACGATCTGCTTCGAGGTCCACGGGGTATAGGTGGACGGCTCGAGGTACAGATGGGAAACGCAATCGGGAAAAGTGACGCCGTCATAGGCGGTCAGCACGTACACACTGATAGCCGGATTGTCGAGGGCTTGTTTGACGTCCGGATCCTGCATCGCTTGCGTCAAGGTGAAGTTGGCGATGCAGGATGAACTGATGTTGTAGTCGATATTCATCCGGGCTGAGATAGCCAAACGGGCGATATGGCTTCCCATCGCCGCGATTTCATTCACGCCCTCGCTAATCGATCCAGGATCAGGATCTCCGCCCCAGTAATAGATCCCCAAATTGAGCGACGGCGGGGCCTGTGCGTAAGCAGGTCCAACCAAGACAGACAGGCAAACCGCGAGCGGCGCGATTCGGCTTTTCATCGACCCCATAGATGGCTTCAAGCCCCTCTGACCGATCGTTTGCAATTTCAATGCCCTAGAGGGAACGGCGTGGTGTGGGCTTTGTCGCGTGCTGTCAGTCTCGGCCGCGGCATATGCCACTTTGCGCATGAGGGTTATGCGCCATTTCGCATAAGGCTCGTATGGGTTTCACCCAGAAGGATGAGGTGGTGAGCCGGTTTGGAGGGCGGCGCAGTCGGAGTCAAGGAGATAAGACCGCTCGCGCGCGTGACCCTGGTTCCGGCCATTTCGCGCGGAAACAAAGGGGGAACGTTGCGATTTGTCAAAACGGAGGATGAATCATGGCTCACGACCCACATCAAACACAGCTCTATATCGACGATGCGCTTACTCGCTATAGCGGGATTGCTGACCCGGTCGACCGCGATCGGCATGCCTTTGCGTATTTGAGAGCGCGGCGCCGCCGGAATGACGATCCGTTGGCTCGCAGCCTGGGGATTGTAGTGGTGGACGATCCCAAGGCCCCTCTTGACGAAAGCCTCGCGGACGCGGAGCACTATATGTACGCGCGATATCTCGCCAATAGCACCGGCGATTCATCGGTTTCCCTGATGGTCCGCGGATACGAGCTCAAGAAGAGACTCGACTTCTGGAGAGGCAAGGGGCAGTCCATGCAAACCGATCCACGGTTCCCAGTGCTGCCGCCGGATGCTGCTTCTGTAACTTGGGGTGTTAAGGGAGCCGACGACGGTCTCCAGGAGTACAAGGTCGCGCACGGCGGCAAAACAGGATCCTATGGGAGCGCGATCTCGGCCAATCGCGGCATGATTTACATGTATTAAGGCCGGCCTGACAGCCCCGGGTTACTTCGGCGAGAGCCGCAGCAGCTCAGAGCCGGAGAGCAAGTAAATCGACCCATCGGGGCCTTGGCGGATGTCGCGCACGCGCTGGTGGCGATCTCCGAGCAGGTGCTCTTCGGCGGCGATGCTGTCACCGTTTAGTACAAGGCGGACCAGCGCCTGTGCTTCCATCCCTCCGACGAATAGGTCGCCCTTCCATGCCGGAAAGAGATCGCCGGTGTAGAACAGCATCCCGGAAGGCGCGATGTCGGGAAACCAGAAATAGACCGGCTCCTCGACGCCGGGCATGGAAGTTCTCCCGTTTCCGACGGGAACATTCTTTCTCCCGTCCGTTCGCTGGAAGTCGTATTGGGTGCCGTAGGATACATCCGGCCAACCGTAGTTCTTGCCCGCGCGAATGATGTTGATTTCGTCTCCGCCTTGTGGACCATGATCGGTGACCCAAAGCTCGCCTGTCCTGGGATTGATCGCCGCGCCTTCGGGATCGCGCAGGCCGTGCGCAAACGTCGTGGCCTCAACGGTTGCGCGGCTCAGCCAGGGATTGTCCTTCGGGATCGAACCATCACGATTGATGCGCAGGACGCGTCCGGAAAAATTGCGTCCGATATCTGGGTTGTCGGTGAAGTCGTGCTCCACGCCGTCGTATTTCGAATCATAGAAGCGGAAGCGGTCGGCGCCGGTGACATAGAGCGCGCCATCGGGCGCGAGCACGACGCGGCGCTCCGCCCCTTCCGCGAGAGTCCGGACGTCTTCCAGGCTCGTTTCGTCTTGGCTCAAGCGGGCGCGCGCGACTCGCTCGGTACCGATGTCGGTCAGACGGCGTTCAGCGAGCGGCTTGGTCCAGACCTTTTGGTAGAAGAACTCGGTTGGCCAGATGGCGGGTTTTTCGCCGCGCGGCGGCGCGAAATAGGTGAAATAGAGCGTGCGATTTTGGGAGAAGCCGGGATCGAGCGCGATGTCGTGCAGCCCCTGCGCCGCGACAACCTTCACGCCGGGCACCCCCGCGAGCGGCGCGGAGACCACGCCATCCGGGCGAACGATGCGCATGAGACCGATGCTTTCGGTCACCAGAAAATTTCCAACCGGCAGCAGCGCAACAGACCACGGACCGTTGAGCCGGTTGGTGATGCTCTCGACCTTCACCGGCGCGGAGGGTTTGGACGGCTTCGGCGCATCCGTCTGGCCCGCGAAAGCTGGCTTGGGTTTTACCGGCGCGTCTCCGGAATAACGGCCTTGCGCAAACGCGAGCAGAGCGATCGAACACGCGAGGGCGAACGGGGCGAGCGATTTCATGGGCGAAGTATATAACAAAGGTTCGCCACGACAGGGTTACGGGCGGTAAATTCGGTCGAGCACGGCAGCGGAGCCATCGATTTTCTCGGGCAGTTGCAGTCCGAGGACCTTCGCGATGAATGGATACACGTTCACGTTCTCAAACGGCGGAATTTTTGTTTCGGGGGCGATGTTCGGTCCGATTGCGTAGAAGATCGCGCCCATCGATGGAAATTTTCTCGGATCGTAGCCGTGCTCGCCGCGGACCGCATTGCGCGCCCGTCCTCTTGGCCCCGGTTCGTTTAGGGTAAACACAGCCGCGCCTTTCACGATGGCGACCAAGTCCCCGCTCCGAGGGTTCTCATTCAAATGCCAGGCGGGAGGCGTGTCAGCGCGCTTATACACGTCGAATGTCGAACTCTTTTTCATGCGCGCATAGGTCTTCTCAACGGTCTCCGGGTTCTTGCAATAAATGAATGCGACGGGGCCATTCAACACGATGCGCACGGATGGATCGGCATCCCCAGCCAGGCTCACTTCGCCGTCGCTCACGTCCTGCATCCCGTGATCCGAGACCAGAATCAGATTCACCGGCAGTTTCAATGTATCGAGATCTTTCCGCAGTTGCCCGATGATCCCATCCACCAGCATGACCGCTTCGGCGGTCTCCAAGGACTCCGGGCCGTATCGATGCCCCGCGGAATCGACGTCACTGAAGTAGAGAGTTATGAAATGCGGCCGCTGCTCCTCCGGCAGCCTCAGCCATTCGATGACCTGTTTCACACGCGATTCGTCAGGGACACCGCCGTCGTACTTCTTCCAATAGGTGGGACGCGCGCCGCGAATCTCACCATCGCAGGTCGGCCAGAACATGCACGCCGCGATCACATGCTGCTGTTCCGCCAGGACCCATAGAGGTGTTGCATTTTGGTACCACGAGCCATCGGTCCCGGTACGCTGCATGCTGTATTGTTCGTTTCGGGCCGGGTCCCAAAACGAATTTCCGACGATTCCGTGATGCTCCGGGTACATGCCGGTCACGATCGAGATGTGATTCGGAAACGTGACCGAGGGGAATGATGGAATCATCGCCGCGGCGGACGCGCCATTGTCCCGCACGGCAAGAATGTTCTTGGCCTTGAACCGCTCCGCGTAATCGAAGCGAAAACCATCCATCGAGACCAGGATGACGTAGGGCCTGGACGCAGGCTGCGCGTGCGTGTTTAAGGCAAGCCACGCAAGAAACGGCGCGAGCGCGAGAAGCAGGAACCGGCGCCAGAGTCTTCCGGATAGCTTCATCAAGCGCGATCATAACAAACCCGATCGCGTTTCACCCGAGCGGAAGATCGCCGGGCCTCTAGGGGGCTCCGGCTTACGGGCCAACCGCTTCGATCAGTTGGTGCGCAAGCAAACCTACTTCATCGTCCGCGGAATTCATGAGGACGATGGCCGTTGTCCGCCGCG
>JASHRP010000123.1 GCA_030037375.1 Bryobacteraceae bacterium
GACTGTAAGGATCCGTTGTTCCCGCCGCCAGCCGCTCGGCGTCTTCACGCCGGCCGGCGCGCCCGTAAGCATATCCCAGATACGGGCTGCCATCATCCGCGAACATTTGAATCGCCTCTTGAACCCTGCCCTGACCCAGCCGAGCCCTTCCCATCCACACATTCTTTTCCGGGAAATCCGCAGGCAGGGTTTCGCAATCCGCTGCGGCCTCATCGAATTTACCGGCTGCTATCAGCGCGTTAGCCAGGATGAACCGGACCCGGGGAGCGAGCGGATCATTCTTCACCCCTATCCGCAATTGCCGCACCGCCTCCTGAATCCTGCCCAACGGAAAAAGGAGGCTAAGCGCGAAATTCCCGTAAATAACCGAATCGTTGGGATCAAGCTCCAGCGCGCGGCGAAAGCTTTTTTCAGAGAGATCCCATTCGGCCTTGCGCGCATAAACCATCCCGAGCGCGCCGTGCGCTTCGGCTAGCAGAGGATCCAATTCAATAGCCTTCTCGCCGGCCGCTTGCATTTGCGCCAGTTCATCCGGCGAATCGAATTCCAAGGTTCCGGATCGCGCCGCGCGCGCGGCCGCAAGGCCTGCATAGGCGGGCGCGAAGGCGGGATCTTTGGCGACTGCTTCTTCGAACTTGTCTACGCTTTGCATCTCCCCGCTCAGTCCTTCTTGAATTCCCATCGCCCTCGCCTGAAGGTACAAATCGGATGCTTCCGCGCTCGTCTCATAGCGCCGGCGGCCGCGGCCGAGCTTCAGGCGCAAGCTATTCACAATGCCACGCGAGATCTCGTCCTGAATCGCAAAAACATCCGTGACCGCGCGATCGTAGCGGCCCGACCAAAGCGGGAAATCGTCCCGCACGCGCACCAACTGCGCTTCGACGCGCAAATGCCGGTCAATCCGCAGGACCGAACCCTCCACGATGTAATCCGTGTCCAAATCTTTTCCCACCTGCCGCACATTGCGAGGCTTACCCTTAAAAGCAAATGAGGAAGTCCGCGACCGGGGCGACAGCCCTTCGATCAAGGACAGATTTCGGATCAATTCGTCGGTAAGGCCGTCGGCGAAATAGTCGCTCGCTGGGTCGTGGCCCAGATTTTCGAGCGGCAAAACGGCGATCGCGATGGGCTCGCCTTCATAATGAATCCGCCAAGCCAGTGCCGCCATGGCAATCGCGAAGCTCACAATCAGGGCGATTAGCCAGACCCGCCGAGATATGTTCTTGGCTGGCGATGCTGTCAGACGCTCTGGCTCCTTCGAGCGAAAGGCCGGCGTGTATCCACCCTTGGGCAGCTCGATCACCATTGCGTCGCCTTTTCCTTCGCCGAGGTAGTATTCGGCCAGCCGTGCGCGAAGCCGGCCCGCTTCCGTCCTGACGATCGAATCCTGCGTGGGGTCGTACCCCGCCTTTCGCCCAAACACCTCGACGGCGATTACCGACTCTTTGAGCTGGTCGCCGTTGCCTGCCAGGTGCCGTTCCGCGACGAATCTCAGGAACCGGCTCATGCGCTCGTTGCGGTGAAAGCCAGGGCTTGCCAGGATCTTTTCCAACTGGCGTCGCGCGCCGTCGGGATCTGAACACGCGGCCGGCATGCTTCCGAGAATAAATCTTGTTTTCAGCGACATGCAAGTGTATAAAACACGTTTCCAACCTGCCCGGACTTGCCGTTCGCGAGCGCCAGGCGCAACGTGGGTAGCAGATCCTCGAAAACTAGAGATCGACATAGGAGGCACGATGAAAATCGGTTACAGAACAGGAATTTGCGGTCTTGCGATCGTTCTATCCGGGGTCGCGTTAATGCGGGCGCAGGACCTGAGGACCGTCCATTTCAGTGGCTCGATTAATGACTACTCGCCATCGACCGTATCGGGCGGGCCATATGAGATTCGTGGCGAATGGTTGCTGGATGTGCAAAGAACAGGCACAGCCGACTTTACGGCGGACCTGACGATGGAGACATCCGACTACGGAATCTCCGACAGCACCCAGGTTGACCCAACGAATCCGGCGACTCGTAACCCTCACACGCACCATATCAGCCTGACGAACGGGACCGTGACCTACGACCCGAGCATCTGCCCAGCGAATAATCCTCCCACCACCGGTTCTGGCGTTGTGGTCACCGGCACGGCCACCACTTCGGGCAATGGAAGCCCGGCGGCCTTCGAGTCCAAAGGCGCATCCACGCTCCAGATCTGTATCACCGGAGGGTCGGAGGTCGAGTTTTCGAACGTGACTCTCGTTTACACCGGCCCCGCAACCACGCATTTCGGTACGCAGCCGATCCACGGCGTCGTCAGTCTAGTGTCGACACAATAATCAGTCACTGACGAGGGAATCTGGTCACCGCAGCGCTCCGCCCATCCACTGCACCAGATAATCCTGCGATTTCTCGGGCAGGCGCGTGTAATCCCACGGCTCATACAGCGCAAGCTTCTCCATTGCGCCATACAGTCCGTAGACCCTTCGCGCCTGCTCGACCGCAGCCTTCACATCCGCGGGCGTGCCGTCGCGATCTAGCTGCGGCTCCATCACCATTACCGGCCGCGGCGCGATCGCTGCCAACAGTTCTGGAAAATCGTACGGAATCCGCGATTCCTGGCCGATGAAAAATCCGAGGCGTGGAATCAGTCCGCGCTCATGGCTATAGCGTGCAACACCCCCGTCGCCTCGATCCGCGGTGTCCGTCCGCATCGGAGTGAAGCCTGCGATCGACACAACGCCTTTGACGCGCGGATCGAGCGCGGCCGTGTACAACCCCACCGTTCCGCCAACCGAATATCCGAACAAATAGATCCTCTGCGGATCGACCTGCCGGTCTTTCTCCAATGCATCGATCGCCGCGCGAGTATCCTCCACCATTCGCCCCATCTCCGACCAATGCGGATAACGTTCGTAGAACGCGCCCGTCTCGCTCATCCGGCTTCCGAAGCCGCTTTGATCGAATGCCAGCACCGCATAACCCGCGCGCACCAGCGCAAGAATTGGGTGCAGATCGTTGTGGTAAACCCACATGTAGCCGAGCGGGTAACTATAACCGTGCAGCCAGATCACGGTGGGAAGCTTCGCGTCTGCCGGGGTTCCGGCCGGGTAATAAAGATCGCCGCGAACGCCGTAGCCGAAATTGATCGTGCGGGAAGCAGTCTTGCTTTTTTGCGGCTCCAGCCAGCCGAAGGAGTTGCCGCCGCGC
>JASHRP010000124.1 GCA_030037375.1 Bryobacteraceae bacterium
ATACCAGAAGACCCGAACGGGGACACTGTCCATTTTTGGAGCTTGCGCATGGCTGGGAAGCGCGATATCTACAGCGTGTGGAACTTGGGTAGTTAGTCTGTGATGCGCGAGTGCCGAGATGAGGCAGACGACGGCGCGTGGAATCCGAATCGCGATCGGCACGAGGTCTGGATTGGAGAGAGGCGGCGCGGTAGACAGCCGGTAAAGTCCGCGAGCAACCTGTTCGATCTCGCCCGAGTCCCTGAGCGCGTAAAGCGTCCGCGGGTGAATACCCAGGCATGCCCCCGTGTTTGGTGAACACGTGCCGTGCTTTCGAGAGTCCTGTGTCGGTGGCTGGCATTGGATAGACTCCACGGATGTTATAAACCGTACCCGAGGAAACTATCCCATGCTCCGTCAACCCGCCGCTTGGTGTATTCTTAGGCCTGCTGTTTGATCATTGATAACTGAACCACCCACAACGAAATTCCGCCTCCGAACTCTCTATTCGGGTTAACGGCAGGAGAATCAAGAGCGTTTCTGGCTCTCCAAGAACCCGTTCGGATTTGTGTTCGTGTCGGGGAGCCAAACATTTCAAAGACTTACAGATGCCAGATTCCCTCGAAAACAGTGCGTTTTCGCCGACTGTGGGGACTTTTGTGGGGATGCTCCTTCACAATGCCGAGTAGTCCCGATCTTGCTCCCCCAACGACATGAGGAGTATGGAGATGGAGATTGGTGACAGAAGTGACAGAAGTCGAAGCGCGCCGGCGCGCACCCTAACGACTCTCCCGTAACTTCTCCTCTCGGCCAGACCGGCGATACTCTGCTCCAGAAATCCTCCTCGTTCGAGGCTATGCCTTTTCTGAAAGCGCTCCTTCTGAACGCCATTTACGCTCTTAACGCGGTTAGTCGTACCACATCGACCTGAAGGTTTCGTTCACATCGGGTTTTGTAACAATCGCGCGTTTTATAAAGCCAGAGCATCGCATCGCAACAGTTAACTATCTGTTTTTGCAGATCTTTACAGATGCTTCGGTGGCTCCTATAATGAAAAGCATTCTATCGGGAGTGCTCACGAGGGATAACCCCTGCTGGTCGACGGAGATCGGCCGTGCGCTTGCCGGAATTGAGCCCCTCTCAAACCCCGGCATCAAGCAAATAGATGCCTTGTGATAGAGGTTCCCAACGCCCTCGTGGTATGCTGCCGGAACAGCGCGTATGAAGCGAAGTGAAAAGCGAATTCTGACCACACACTTAGGGAGTCTTGTCCGCCCGCCGGAGCTGCGGGCGTTTGCTCAATCCGGCATCGACCGGCCGCGCGAGGCTGCGCCGGATGCGCGGTACGAAGAAACGCTGATCCAGGCGACGAATGAGGTCGTGAAGAAGCAGGCCGCCGCCGGGATCGACATCGTCAGCGACGGCGAGTTCGGAAAATCAAGCTGGTCCAATTACGTTTTGGAAAGAATCTCGGGCTTCGAAATTCGCTCGGATCAGTTGCGTCCGGTCGAATGGCTCGGGCGCGATCTCGAACGGTTCAGCGACATAATCGCGCGCGAGATGCCCAGCGTTCTGACCGGCCGGCCGACGGAAGCTTGCGTCGCTCCGATCGAGTATCGCGATCACGAGCCGATCCGCCGCGCGATTTCCAATTTTCAATCGGCCTTGAAGGGCGTTGCGGTGGAGGAGGCATTCCTAACGGCGGTCGCGCCCGCCAGCACCGCCTACGACGGCATCAACGAATACTATAAGACCGAAAAAGAGTACATGTTCGCGTTAGCCGAGGCGCTGCGCCAGGAGTATCTCGAGATCTGGAAATCCGGGCTGCTGCTTCAGGTCGATGACGCCGTGCTGGCGAACATGTACGATCATCTGGTCGCGCAGAGTCCGGAGCGCTATCGAGAATGGGCGCAACTGCGCGTGGATGCTCTGAATCACGCGCTTCGCGATATTCCCGAAGATCGCGTGCGCTACCACGTCTGCTTCGGAAGCTGGCACGTTCCGCACATCGCGGATGCGCCGCTTGAAGAAATTGTCGACTTCATCATGCAGGTACGGGCGGGCGCGTACTCGATTGAAGCGGCCAATCCTCGTCATGAGCATGAATGGCGCGTTTGGCAGAACGGCCGGCTGCCGAAAGGCAAGATTCTGATTCCAGGTGTCATCACTCATCACACGATCACCGTCGAGCATCCGCGGCTGGTGGCGGATCGCATTGTTCGATATGCGAATTTGGTCGGGCCGGAGAACGTGATCGCCGGGACGGATTGCGGATTCGCGCAGCTCGATGTGATCGAGCGGGTGCCAGAGCCAGTGATGTGGGCGAAATTCGAGGCTCTCGCGGAAGGCGCGGCTCTGGCCAGCAAAGAGCTGTTTTGACCCGTTTTTGATGTAGTGCGCAAATCGGGTACAATGCCGCACGGGAGACTCGGAAATGCTCCGTCGAAATTTTCTGGCAAGCGCGGCCCTGTCCGCCGCCGCGGCATCCACGGCGTTCGCGCAGAACGGCGCTGTAAAGCGTAAAGGCCGCATCAAGCAAGGTGTGACGCAGGGCGTCTTCGCGCGAGGGGCGAGCCTCGAAGACGATTGCCGCGAAGCCGCGCGGCTCGGGATTCAGGGCTTCGATTTAATCGGCCCCTCGGATTGGCCGCTGCTTCGCAAGTACGGGCTGACGCCCTCGATGTACCCGCTGGGTCCTGGCGGCACCATCGCGGATGCGCTGAATCGGACGGAGAACCACGATCGGTTGGAGAAGTCGCTGCGCGCGGCGATCGATGAGTCGGCCGCGGCGAAGGTCCCCAACGTGATCACGTTCTCGGGGAATCGGCGAGGCATGGACGATCATGTGGGCGCGGACAACTGCATCACGTTCCTGAACAAGATCAAGGCGCAGGCCGAGGACAAAGGCGTCACCATCTGCATGGAATTGCTGAACAGCAAGGTGAATCACAAGGACTACATGTTCGACCACATGGCCTGGGGCGTGGACGTCATGAAGCGCGTGAACTCGCCGCGCATCAAGATTCTGTACGACATCTATCACGCGCAGATCATGCACGGCGACATTGTCCGCACGATTCGCGACAACATTCAGTGGATCGCACATTTCCACACCGGCGGGAATCCGGGACGCCACGACATCGACGATTCGCAGGAGCTGAACTACCATTTCGTGATGCAGGCGATCGCCGATCTGAACTTCACGGGATTCGTTAGTCACGAGTACAGCCCCGCGCCGGGTCATGATGCGATTCAGACGCTCGACAAGGCGATCACGCTGTGCGACGTGTAGTCTTCCTGCACGCCGCGGCGTGCGCGATTTTGCTCGGGCAGGCGGGACCGTACCAACGGCAGACCGTCGACCAGACCGCAGCGGTTCGGGGCCGTCAACTGTACACGCAGTACTGCATCAACTGCCACGGCGCTCTGGCCAAAGGTACGGATAACGGACCGGATTTGATTCGATCGCCGCTGGTGCTGCGCGATCGGCTCGGAAATGAGATTGGTCCGGCGTTGAAGAAGCTGCCGGGCCATAAGTCCGACCTAACGAACGCGCAAGTCGTGGACATCACCAATTTCCTGAAAGATCAAATCGAATCGACGGCGAAGAATCGGACTGCCGATCGTCCGCCGAATGTTCTGACCGGCAACGCTGAGGCGGGCCGTGCTTATTTCAATGGAGCCGGCGGGTGCACGAAGTGCCACTCGGCAACAGGCGATCTTGCCGGAATCGGCCGCAAGTACAAAGACGCCGTGGATCTTCAGCAGCGTATGATCTTTCCTCGCCAAACCAAGCCGACGCAAGTGAAGGTGACGCCCGCGGGCGGAGCGACGGTAATGGGACAGCTCGTCCGCATCGACGATTTCAACGTGTCTCTGCGCGATGCGACCGGGCAATATCACGAATGGACGCGCGGCGACGATTTACGCGTCGAACTGGACGATCCGCTGGCCGCGCATCACGCACTCCTCGACGTCTATACCGATAAGGACATTCACGATTTGGTCCGCTATTTGGAGTCACTGAAGTGAGCGCCCTCCGGGCGTTTTGCGCCGCCGTTCTGGTTTCCGTAACGGTTCAGGCTCAGGCGTTTCTCGATCCCGCTAAGCTTCTTCAACCCCCCACCGATGCTTGGCCGACCTACAACGGCGACTACTCCGGCCAGCGCTACAGCACGCTCGCCGGGATCGATCAATCGAACATCAAGACGTTGTCGCTCGCATGGGTGTATCGCGCGAATCCGGGCCGCGAGCCTCAGGGCGGAGGCGGCAACAACGCTCCCGTGTTCAAGGGCACTCCTATCGAGATCAACGGCGTCCTCTATGTGACGATTCCCGATCACGCATGGGCGATCGACGCTCGCACGGGGCGCGAGATTTGGCATTACGCGTGGAAGTCGAAGGGCGGCTGGCACATCGGCAACCGTGGCGCGGCGGCTTGGCGCGACACCCTGTACTTCGAAACTCCCGACTGCAATCTTGTGGCGCTCAACATGGCCGACGGTAAGGAGCGGTGGCACAGCTCGATTTGCGACTTGGAGCAGTTTTACTACGCCTCTGTCGCGCCGATCGTGATCAAGGATCACGTGATCACTGGCGTCAGCGGCGACGATCTGGACATTCCTGGCTACATCGAATCGCACAACGCGACGGATGGAAAGCTGGAATGGCGCTGGTATGCACATCCTGAGCCGGGAACTCCGGAGGCCAAGACTTGGCCCAGCGTAGAAGCGATGATGCACGGCGGAGGCATGACCTGGGTGCCGAGCACGTACGATCCGCAACTCAACTTGATGTATTTCGGCACCGGAAATCCGCAGCCGGTGATCGCGGGGCAGGGAAGGCTGGGGTCGAATCTTTATACCGAATGCATCATTGCGTTGAACCCTGACTCGGGTAAGCTGGCATGGTATTTTCAACCGTCGCCGCACGACACGCACGATT
>JASHRP010000013.1 GCA_030037375.1 Bryobacteraceae bacterium
AAAGTCGGTCGCGGAGGGCGTGGTTTGAACTTGAAGAGTCTGCGCGGCGGGCAGGGCCGTCGCGCCGATTTGATAGGAAAACGTTAACGCGGCGGGCGTCGCGGCGATACCGTTGGTTGCCGCCGGAAGCGCGGCGGCTCCGGCGAAAATCCCGAGGATGGGGACCGAAGTGGATTTGGACAAGCTCCCTCCAAAGCCTGCTCATCGGCGAATCGGGGAGCGGTATGAATCCGGTTGCGAGGGTCTCGGAATACTCTGATCGGCGTCCTGAGTTCAGCCGTCGATGCCGGCGAAAATCTCCGGAAGGTTGACGATTAGTTCGGGGTTTTCAGTGCGGAGAATGCCGTCTTTAACTTCGCGGATGCCGTCGGTAGTGTGAACCCAGGCGCGACGATTGTTGGCATCGATCACCCACACGTAGGAGACTCCGAATTCCAGGTAATCGTCGATCCGCGATTGCATCCTCGATACCCGATCCTCGGGTGACAGAGGATCTCGATACAAATGAACGGCGGTGTATGCAGGACCTGCTCCTTCGGTTTCTCGCCCAAATAGACACAAACGTCCGGAATTCGGAACCGGGTCTCCGACTCCTGGAGCCGCTGTTCAATGAACGCATGGGTATGCCAGTCGAGCCGGTGCGTGACGCGAAACAGCCGCGCCAGTTCGAATTGTAGTTCGCCGTGACTCCGTTCTCCCACGTTGCGCTCGATGACCTCTCCGTCCACGTAGTCGCAGTCCGGGTCGTACGTGGTGCGCAGATACTCATCGACGGAAATCGGCGCTGCCGTCTTCATGTACTCAGTCTACTCCTCGCCCCGAATCAAATCCTCGTAGGTCTCGCGTTTGCGGATCACGCGCCAGGAGCCGTTTTCGACCAGCACTTCCGCGGCTCGCGGACGCCCGTTGTAGGTCGACGATTGAACGAATCCGTACGCGCCTGCGGTGTGGATCGCAAGCAAGTCGCCGGGAAGAACCTCCGTGATTTCGCGGCCGCGCGCCAAGAAATCGCCGGTTTCGCACACCGGGCCGACAACGTCGGCGATCATCTTTCCGCGCCCGTTCTCGCGGACAGGAAGAATTTCGTGATATGCGTCATACAGCGCGGGGCGAATCAAATCGGTCATAGCCGCGTCGGCGATCACGAACTCCTTGCCGCCCGTATTCTTGCGATACAGAACCCGAGTGAGCAGCACGCCGGCGCCGCCCACGATCGACCGTCCGGGCTCGATCATCACATGCAGATTTTTTCCGGCGACGCGAGCACGCAGAGCGGCGACAAATTCGCCGATCGCCGGAGCCGCATCGTCGGGTTTGTACTCGACTCCCAGCCCTCCGCCGAAATCGGCGTGATTAATGCAAAATCCCCGCGCGCGCAGAGTCTCGATCAACGCCATCACGCGATCCACCGCATCCATCACCGGCCGAGGATTCATCAGCTGGCTGCCGATGTGACAACTGACGCCTTCCAGTGCGAGATTTTCGAGCGGCCGCGCACGCTCATAGACTCCCTCCGCCCCGCCGATATCGACGCCGAACTTGTGCGCCAACCGGCCGGTCGAGATGTGGTGATGCGTCTCAGCCTCGACGTCGGGATTCACTCGCAGCGCGACGCGCGCCTTAACACCCCGGCGATGAGCCAGAGAATCGATCAGGGCCAACTCCGGCTCCGATTCGCAATTGAAGAAGCCGATGCCGGCCGATAGCGCCGCGTCGATCTCGGCAGCCGTTTTGCCGACTCCCGAAAAAACGATCTTCGCGGGATCGCCGCCCGCCTTGAGCACGCGGTAAAGCTCGCCTCCGGAGACGATATCGAAGCCCGATCCCGCGCCGGCCAGCAAGCGCAACACTACGAGATTGCCGTTCGCCTTCACCGCGTAACAAACCGTGTGCGGATGATTCTCGAAGGCCACATCGTAGGCGTGGAAGTTTTCAAGGATCGCAGCGGCGGAGTATACATAACACGGCGTGCCTGCCTTAGCGGCTATGGAGGATAAGTCCACGCCGTCCATCGACAGCGCGCGATCGCGATAACTTACGGGCTTCACGCGGTTATCCGCACCGCGACTATCGTCTGATCGTCCGTAATCGGCGTTGCGCCGCGGAATTCGTCGAGGGCCGCGAAAAAAGTATCGGCTATCGCCTGCGGCGATGCCGTGGCCTGCTGCAGCAACAGTTGTTCCACGCGGTCCCGCGAAAAATCACGGTCGCCCGCGTTCAGTTGATCCTCAATCCCGTCGGAGTAAAACAGCAGCAGGTCGCCGACCTCAAGCCGGAGTTCCACTTCATCGTACTCGCGATCCTCCAACAAACCGATGGGCACGCCTTCGGCCATGGGTCGCGTGACCTGGCCGGCGTGAAGCAGCAGAGGCGGCTCCGCGCCCGCGTTTGCCATCAACAAGCGGCGCGATTCCGGCTCCCATTGCGCGAGCAGAAGCGTCGCGTACTGCGCGTCCACTTTGCGTTCCAGCAGCAGCTCATTTAGCGCCTTCACCAGCAAACTGGGACGAAGCCGGCGCGGACCGAGAATGCGCAACAGCCCGCTCACCAGCGCGCCATATAACGCAGCCGCCGCGCCCTTGCCGCTGACGTCGCCGAACGCGATCAGCGAATAATCCTGAGCCTGCTCGAAGAAATCGAACACGTCGCCGGAGATTTCGCGCGCCGGACGCGAGCGGATGCCGATCTCGAGGCCCTTGATATCGGGCGCGGATCTCGGCATCAGTACGCGCTGAAGGTTACGCGCCGCGCGGAGATCCTGATCCATGCGCTGCTCGCGCTGAGCCAGTTCTTCATACAGGCGGGCGTTCTCAATGGAACTGGCGATCTGCCCGGCCAGCAGCGTCAGCGTCCGTTGATGATCGTCCGTGAAGTGTCCGATGCGATTGCTCTCGACGTCCAACACGCCCACCACGCGATCCTGCACGATCAACGGCACGGCGAGCTCCGAACGGATGTCCGGATGCGATGAGATGTAACGGGGATCGGCGCCGGTGTCGAGGACGCGCACGGCTTCGCCGGATTCAGCCGCCGCGCCGGTGATACCTTTGCCCATGGGCACGTTGTCGATATGCACGCGCTCGTCATAACGGACGCTAAAACGATGGCGCAGAACGCTTCTTTCGGCGTCCAACAGGAATATGCTGAAAGCGTCGTAATTGATCAATGCGCGCGTGGTATTCGCGATGTTGCCCAGCAGTTTATCCAGATCCAAAATCGAGCTGAACTCGCGCGACAAATGTGCCAGTGTCCGCAGCGTTCGATTTTGCCGGTCGATGCGCCGGTACAATCTGGCGTTTTCGATAGACGACGCGACTCGCGAACCAATCAACCGGATGAGACTGCGTTCCTGCGCGGTGTACGCGTTGACGCGCGTCGATTGCAGGTCGATCACGCCGACCAGGTTGCCCCGAGCCATCATCGGCACCGCCAGCTCGCTGCGCACCGCGTCGAGCGCGTTTAGATAGCGCGGATCGCGGCGTACATCTTCGACAAGAATCGGCTCGCGGCTCGCCGCGGCCGCGCCGGTGATGCCCTCATTCAACGGAACCACCAGCGTGCGCACCAGTTCCTCGCGATGGCCGATCGAATACCGGATCGTCAGCCCTTGTTGCCGGTCGCTCCAAAGAAGAATCGCGAACAGGTCGTAGGGAACGACTTCTTTCACGATAGCGGCTACGTTTTCGAGCAGCTTATCCAGATCCAGTGTTTCCGCCGTGATTCGCGATACTTCGAGAAGGAAATCGAGGAGTTCGGCGCGCTCGCGGAAACGCACCTGCGTTTTTCGAGGATGCGGAGCGCGAGTCTGCGTCATGCTTGGCTGGGTCATCTCACGGCGCCGCCGATTCGATAATCTTGACACTGGCGCTGGCGCCGATGCGCGTGGCTCCCGCAGCCACCATCTTTTTCAGATCTTCCAGAGTGCGCACGCCGCCTGACGCCTTCACGCCCATCCCCGGTCCCACCACGCGCCGCATCAGTTCGACATCATACACGGTTGCGCCGGCGGTGCTGAAGCCGGTCGACGTTTTTACAAAATCCGCCCCGGCTTCTTTTGCCAGGAGGCAAGCCGCTGTTTTTTCCTCATCGTTCAGCAGCGCGGTTTCGAGAATCACCTTCAGGATCGCTCCGGCACGATACGCCGCTTCCGCGACCGCGCGGATATCGTCGCGAACGGCGTCGTGATTGTTTCCACGCAACTCGCCGATGTTCAGAACCATGTCGATCTCGCTCGCGCCCGCCTGCGTTGCTGCTTCGGTCTCGGCGACCTTGATGCTCGTTGCGTTCGCTCCTAATGGAAACCCCACCACGACGCAAATCTTCACCTGCGACCCGGCGAGTTCCGCCGCGACCAAAGGCGACCAGTATGAGTTGACGCACACACTCGCGAAGCCGTACTGCCGAGCCTCGGCGCAAACCTTGCGAATGTCCGCGGAAGTGGCATCGGCGCGGAGCAACGTGTGATCGATGAGAGGAGCGACTTGAGACCGGGTGATATTACCAAGTTACCGCATCGATGCTGTGAAACGCTCCGTCATTGCGTCGGCGAATTTTTGTTGTTTCCGCCGAGAAGATTGTAGATGTTGATCGGCAGGGCCACGCCGATAACCAATCCGCCGCGGTAGTGCGTCTCGGTGATCGCGCCGGGATAGTAGATGGTTGAGGTAGGGGTGGCTCCAGCCGCGGGAGGGCTGCCCGACGTCTCGATTCCGTCAAACGCGCCATACGTTCGGCCTGCAAGATCGGCCGGGTTGATCCCTGGAAACAGGGGTGCGTTCTTTGCGACATATTGGGCTGCCGCGTTTGCAAATCCCGGGGAAATCTCGTTCGACGGGATCATCGAGTATCCGGCGAGAACTCGAAGATATTTACCCAACGCGTAAGTGATTCCGATCGAGTATCCGGAGACCGCTTGATTCGATCCGGATCCGATTTGCGCGGAAACGAAGGCCCCGAGTTGCGAAGGTATGTAGTGATTGCAGAACTCGTTAAAATCCGGCGAGGGATTCTTCTTGACGGCACTGGCGCTTCCAGCAGCTGTCGTCGACGTGTCACAGGAAAAGCCAAGACCGGTCAGCAGTTGCGGAGTGTCGCTGCCTAGATTCGTCAGCGACAGGATCCCGCTGGTCATTCGATAGTTCGAGACCTGCCGGCCGATTCTCGATCCCATCCCGATCTCCATCTCGATGCCGTTTGGTGGCTGTTGCTGTTCCTGCCCAAACGCGGGGACGACGAACAGTACAGCGCCGAGCAGTTGTGACGTAAGCCTGTTTGGCACGCACTACTTTTATCGAGGGCGTGTTGGACCACACAGCGTCTGAATCCTCAAACTTCACATTCTTCAGCCTGTTAGGCCTGCGCAGTCTGAGGGAACGGAACGCGAGATTGCACTGCGGGGTATACTGATCGGTACCGCGATTCCACGGCGTCTCCGGTTACGACGGTCCCCGATCCACCGCAATCACCAAGGAAGACTCTCATGAAGCCACGCCGGTCACGATTACTCGTCCTCTCCTTAGCGGCAGCCCTGCAATGCGCCGGTCTCCTCGCTCAAAACGCGCCCCAGGTCACCTCGCCGAAGGAATTTCTCGGCTTTAACATCGGCGACGATTACATGGTCGCCAACTACACCCAGCTCGAGGCGTATTGGAAGAAGCTCGCCAGCCAATCCGATCGCATGAAGCTGGTCAGCATCGGCAAGACCGAGGAGGGCCGCGACCAGTACATGGCGATTCTCTCCTCGCCGGCCAACATCAAAAATCTCGACCATTACAAACAGATCTCTCAGAGGCTGGCGCACGCCGAGGGGGTGACCGAGGAACAGGCGCGTCAACTCGCCGCCCAAGGCAAGGCGATCATCTGGATCGACGGCGGGTTGCACGCCAGCGAATCGGTGGGGTCGCAGCAGCTCATGGAGATGGTCTACCAAATGGTCAGCCGCACCGATCCGGACACGATGCGCTTCCTGAACGACGTGATCCTGCTGTGCGTCCAGGCAAATCCCGACGGTCAGGAACTGATCGCGAACTGGTACATGCGCGGCACCGAAAAGCCGGATGGCCCGCTGAAGCCGCCCGAGCAGCGCAGCATGAACAACCTGCCCCGGCTGTGGGCGAAATACGTCGGGCACGACGATAACCGCGATTTCTACATGTCCAACATGAACGAAACCACGAACATGAACCGTCAGATGTGGAGAGAGTGGTTTCCGGAGATCGTGTACAACCATCACCAGACCGGCCCGGCGGGCGCAGTGATTTTCATGCCGCCGTTCCGTGATCCATTCAACTTTAATTTCGACCCGTTGATTCCGCTGGGAATCGAGCAAGTCGGCATGGCGTTGCATCAGGGGTTGGTGGCGGAGGGCAAGGGTGGCAGCGCGATGCGCAGCGGCGCGAATTATTCCACCTGGTGGAATGGCGGATTGCGCACCATCGCCTACTTCCACAACAGCATCGGCATCCTCACTGAGATCATCGGAAATCCAACGCCAACCACCATTCCCGTGGTTCCCGGCAAGCAATTGCCGACGGGAGACTGGCCGCTTCCGGTTGCGCCGGGTCCGTGGCATTACCGCCAGTCGATCGATTACGAGATCACGAATAATCGCTCGATTCTGGATCTGGCCTCGCGCTACCGCGAAACATTCTTGTTCAACATGTGGCGCATGGGGATGAACTCGATCGAGAAGGGAAGCAAAGATTATTGGACTGTGACGCCCAAGCGCATCGAGGCCTTGGAGGCCGCGGCGGCTCAATCGGGCGGCGGGCGAGGCCGCGCGGGCGCGGCTGTTCCCGCGGGCGGAGACACGGCCCCGGCGGCTGGCGGAGGTGGCGGAGGCGGAGGTCGCGGCGGCGGGCAGGTTTCAATCGAGCTGTACAACTCGGTTCTGCACGATCCTAAAGCCCGCGATGCTCGTGGTTATATCCTGCCTTCGGATCAGCCCGATTTCGCCAATGCCACGGAATTTCTGAACGCGTTGATCAAAAACGGAATCGACTGTCTGCGAGCGACCGCGGCGTTCACCGTGGCGGGAAAGAGCTATCCGGCGGGTTCGTACGTGGTCAAGACCGCGCAGGCGTTTCGCCCGCACATCATGGACATGTTTGAGCCGCAGGACCATCCCAACGATTTCGCCTATCCCGGCGGCCCGCCGAATCGCCCGTATGACATTACCGGTTGGACGCTGGCAATGCAGATGGGCGTGCAGTACGACCGCGTCTTCGACGGCTTCGACGGCCCGTTCGTGAAGATTCCGGACGTGCTGCCGCCGCCCGCGGATTCGATCGCCGGTCCCGCGAATCCAGCCGGGTATTTGATCAGCCATGAGATCAACAACTCATTCACCGTCGCCAACCGCGTATTGAAAGCCGGCGGCGATGTCTATTGGCTCAAGAGCGAGCAGACGGTCGACGGCAAGGGCATCGGCACGGGAGCGATGTGGGTGCCGGCGTCGGCGACCATTCGGCCCGTTTTGGAGAAAGCCGCGAAGGAGCTCGGCGTTCCCGTTTATGCGCTTGCCAAAAAGCCCACGGGCGACGCGCTCAAGCTGCAGCCGATTCGCATCGGCTTGTACGATTCCTACGGCGGCAGCATGCCTTCGGGCTGGACGCGCTGGCTCTTCGAACAGTACGAGATGCCGTTCCAGTTGGTTTATCCGCCGACGCTCGATGCGGGAGACCTTCGAAGCAAGTTCGACGTCCTGGTGTTCCCCTCCGGGACGTTCGGAGGCGGGGGCGGGCGCGGGGGCGGAGGAGGAGGACGCGGTGGCGCGGCGGCCGGAGGCGATACGAGTCCGGCAACGGAAGCGGCGGCGGCGTCCGGACAAGGCGCTCAGGCTCAAGCCGCTGGGGGTCGCGGGCGAGGCGGCCGTGGAGGCCGCGGTGGCGGAGGAGGCGGCCGCGGCGGCAACGCCAACACTCCGGATGAGTATCGCGATATGGTGGGCCGGATCTCGGAAGACATCACCATTCCGCAGCTCAAGAAATTCGTCGAGGCGGGTGGGACGATCGTCACGGTCGGCGCCAGCTCCAACGGCGCAGCCAACGCTTTCGATTTACCGGTGAAAAATTACTTGACGGAAATCGGACCGGACGGGCGGGAGCGTAATCTTCCCGCGGAAAAGTTCTACGTCCCCGGTTCGCTTCTGCGCATGAATATCGATAATACGAATCCAGTTGCCTTTGGGATGCCGAAGACGGTGGACGTGTTTTACGAAAACAGTCCGGTCTTCAAGCTTGAACCGACTGTCGAGATGCAGCACACATCGCCGGTTGGCTGGTTCTCGGGCAAGCAAGTTCTGGATAGCGGCTGGGCGTGGGGCCAGCAGTATCTCGACGGCGCGACAGCGGTCGCGGAGGCGCATATGGGCGAGGGCCGGGTGGTATTGCTGGGTCCGGAAGTAAATTTCCGCGACCAGCCGCACGGCACCTACAAACTGCTATTCAATAGCCTGTACTACGGCAACGCGAAGAGCGCGACGCTCCAGTAATTTCGAGCGAGCGGGACGAAGGGCCGATTGGCTTCTGAATTGGCCGGTGTTTCGCGAGCGCCGCGCCGCGATCTCCAGTGATAAAGTATCGACAGCCGATATTCGGCCGGGCCGTGAAGTGGTCCGGCTGGCGGTGAGGGATCATGAAACTCCCTGGAAGCGTACTCGTCGCTCTGCTCTTTTCGGCCGCGGTGGCGTGGCCTCAAGCCGGCGCCAACCGCAAGCCCACTGCTGCTGAGCAGGCCGCGGCTCTGGCGGCCATCCGGGAATATGGATTGAACTACGCCCAGCGGTTGCCCAACTACATATGCAACCAGACCACGCGGCGAACGGCATCGATAGCCGCAGCCGACGCCGGACCGGTCGAGCGGACCATCCGGGGACATGCATCGCCAAGCGTGCCCGACGCTGGCGCTGTCCAGCAGCGGCAGATCGATGTTTTCGAAGCCCAGATTGGCGTGTCCAATGGTCTCGAAACGCAAAAACTCACCACCATTAATGGCAAACCCGCGGCGGGCATCGATGCCAAGTCTCTTTCGGGATCCTTCAGCAACGGCGAATTCAGCAACCTCCTGGCCAGCATCCTCGATCCTAAAACGGCGGCTCAATTTCAATGGGACCGGTGGGCCACCAGGGATGGCCGCCGCATGTACGTGTTTTCCTTTCACGTGCCGCAATCGAAGGGTTACGTTTTGAAGGACGCTGCGAGCACAACGGTGGTCGCTTTTAAAGGACTGCTCTTCGCCGATTTCGAAACCAAGGCGGTGATGCGCATCGAGATGCAATGTGTCGACATTCCGGCCAAATCAGGCTATGAGGCTTTGTCCTTGAAGTTGAATTATGACCGGGCCGAGGTGGCTGGCCAGGAGTTCGTGCTGCCATCCGATTTCCAACTGAATACGCTCTGGAGCGACAAAACCAGCGAAGAGGTGGATGCGAAATATAGCGACTATCGCCGCTTCACCGCCGATGCCGCGATCCAATTCGGCGGCGCCGAAAGCCACTGAAGCGAGCGCTAATTCGCGGTTCCGGTGGTTCCACCATTGAACCTCTTCTTCTGTTCGTGGTAGTCGCGATCCGCTAGGAAGAATCTGCCGCCGCGGTGCAGTTGCGGGACATCGAACGCGCAATAGAGGCCGTCACGCCGCATGAGCGTATTCATGGCTTGACCAGCATTGCCCGCAGCCCATTGACGCCCGCATTCAATCCGACCTCGCCGAAGGCCGTCTCGACAAAGCGATTGGCCGCGCTTTGGACGATGAGAAAAACGGTCGCTTTCAGCCGCTTTAAAAACGCGGCTTGATGGAGCATCGCGCCACTTCCGGTTTCTGGCAACTCTATCACGCGCTCCCGCCGCACATCCGAAGCAGCGCCGATAAGCAGTTTTCGATGCTCTTCAGCTCGCCGCGTTGAAGCGGACGCGTGCGAAACGATTTTCAAAGGGATTTGGCTCTGCTCCACCATCTGAAGAAACTCGAGGGCGGCGACACGCTGACGGTGTGGAAGCTAGACCCGCTGGGCCGCAGCTTGTGCGGCCTGATAGGCCACGCTCGACGATCTCCGCAAGGCAGGGAGCAGGTTGAAGATGTTGCCGCGCTTGGAACGTGGGCCGGACCACGACCTATCAGCCGCTCCGCACACTGAGCCATACCGCCAATATTAGACAAACATATCTATCGTAACTGGCGAGCGTCCGATTCGTCAGTTCTCGATTGGGATCCGCTCGATGCGATCGATCACCACCACGTCGAACTGCTCCTTGCGTGGCTCCAGCCTCAACCCTAGCGATTCCCGCACGGCGGTAAAGACATCGGCGGTAGGGGAGTTGGGCAGGCTTGACTCCGACCAGGAGAGGTCGATGTCGTATTTTTCCTTAAGCCCGGTCAGATCCTGCACCGGCTCGTGCAGGTTGTTAGAAAGAAAACGGGCAAGGGACGCCATGGAGATCGATCCTTTGATCCTAGGAGCGGCCGTCATGCCGAACATCACCTGGCCGGCGTGCTCTTTGTTGTAACTCGAGTTCGGATCGGACTCCTTCAATTTCAAGCCATTCTTATCCACAACCAGAGCGTACCCCGGACTCGGGCGGCTTTCATGGTGGAAGATCAGCTTGAACCTTTCGACCAGAAGGGCTTGGAGCATCGCGGGAAGCTGATCCTTGGTAGCGCCTTCCGGCATTTTGGCGACGATCTCGATGCAATCTTCATCGAGCCAGGACGGTCCGGCGATTTGATCCATTTTCACCTTGAAAGCTTCCATGAGCACTGCTTTAAGAGGGACGCCGTGGAGCGCGATCATGCCGGGGTCCAATGAGCTCCCCATCCCGCATCGATCCGCCCGTTTCACCGACGCGGCTTCAAATTTCGGCGCAGCCTGGCCGCGAGCGGCGTCGGGCGCAAAAAGAAGCCCGGTCAGGCCGAGAACTAAAATCCCTTGTCGCGTGCGCTGGCGCCTCATCGGTATCACAAATGATACGTCAAGAATCCACACGCCGCGTCTTAGCCGCCCGGCGCTTAAACTTAGGTGCGCGGCGCCCTGGGCCCCGGTCCTCTCGCGAAGCTCGACATCGGGGGCGGCGGAGGCGCAGGCTCAGGAACGGGCTCAGGCTTCTTCGGCCGCGCGTCCAAACGCTTCAGGATCATCTCTTCCTTAGTCTTTTGGAACTTCGGAGTGCCAGGAGCAACGCCGGCCACGGCCACCACTTCGTCGGTGATCTCCGCCGCGGCGGGCAGGTATTTCTGGAAGTAATTGCGAATGCGATCCTGCACGATCCTTTGCGCGGAGTAAACCGTGAGATAGAGAATCTGCTCGCCCGGGGTCTTGATCAGCACCTTGTAAAGCTGCGAAGGTTTCTGAAGTTTGGGACTCTTCAAGTCGCGGTCCAGTTTTTTGGCCGCGGCTTCCAGCTTCTGGATAGAGGCGATCTCGGATTTCTCCAACGCCACGGACTTCAGCAGCGCTTGCGCCTCTTTCGCGTTCAGCTTTTCGAGCAGAACACACAAGAACAGAGGCAGACAATTGGCTCGCAGATCCCATCCGAACGGCGGCAACTGGCGGGCTTTCTGAAGTTTCACGAAACCGGGCTGGTTGGCTTTCGGACCGGTCAGCGCGGGCGAGTACAGCGTGAGCAATCCTTCTTGCTCCAGCGCTTGCAGCAGGTCGGCGGACTGAGGTTCCTTGGCGATGTGGCGGAGTTCGGCCGCCAGAGCCTCCGGCGTAATCTTCGTCAGCATCTCCGCTTCGCGCGCGTTTTCTGCCTGTAGCTTGGTGCGCTCGTCTACGGTATAGCCGAGCCGAACGCGAAAGCGCACCATCCGCAGCAGACGGGACGGATCGTCGTAAAAGGAGTAATTGTGGATCGCGCGCAATTCCTTGCGCTCAATGTCCCCAACCCCGTTAGTCGGATCGATCAGCAATCCCAGCGATGCTTTGTTAAGCGAGAGCGCGATGGCATTGACGGTGAAGTCGCGGGTGCGGAGATCCTCGTGGATGGTCGCTAGGGCGACTTGCGGCTTGGCACCGGATTTAGCGAATCGTTCGGAATGTGCCGTTCCGATCTCGGCGGTAACGCCGCTGGGAAATCGCAGCTCGACCGATTTTCTCAGATCGTCGGTGGAAAGGATGGCGGCGTGTAGCTTTTGCTCTACCGTGCGGGCCAACTTTATGGCGCTTCCCTCGACCGTGAAATCCAAATCGCGCACCGGAAATCCGCCGAGCATGTCGCGCATCGCGCCACCGGTAAGGAAGAGGCTAACGCCGGACGCGGAGGCCAAAGCCTGGACGCCGTCCACCACGCGAAACTGGTCCGCGCTGAGGTGGCTCTCCAGCATGAACATGTAGTCGCTCATTCCGTCCTCACCCTTCTATGCCGCGGCGCCATCGCCTCAAGCCCGCGGATGATGCTGGTCGACGGTCTCCCGCAGATGCCGCCGGGCAACATGCGTGTACACCTGGGTCGTCGAAATGTCGGCGTGACCGAGCATGACCTGCACGCTACGCAGGTCCGCGCCGCCCTCCACCAAATGAGTCGCGAAACTGTGCCGGATGACGTGCGGCGTTAGCCGAGCCGAGATCCCGGCCTTGCGGCCATAGCCCTTGAGCAAGGTCCAAAACGCCTGGCGCGTCATGGCCCCACCGCGCGCGGTCACAAACAGAAAGGAACTCATTGCGCCGCCCAGCAGCTTTCCCCGGCCCTCCCTCAGATACCGGTCGATGGCTTCCGCGGCACTGCGCCCAAACGGTACAATCCTGTGCTTGTTTCCCTTCCCGACCACTCGGATAACTCCGAGGGTTCGTTCCAAGCCGGAAAGCTCCAGCCCACATAGCTCGCTGACGCGGAGTCCGCTGGCATACATCAGTTCGAGCATGGCCCGATCACGCAAGCCTGTTGGCTTGGAATCGGGAGGAGCCGCGATCAGCCGCTCGACTTCTTCTCGATTCAAATACTTAGGAAGGATCGACCATTGCCTGGGTGGCGTTAGCAATTCCGAGGGATCTTTGGGGATAGTCCCTTCCCTGGCCAGAAACCCATAGAAATTGCGAATCGTCGCGATGTGCCGGGCGATCGATCGCGCGGACATCCCGGCATTATACAGGGACTGGATATGTGCGCCCAGATGATTCTGGGTCGCGTCCTTGTCCGGAACCGGGAGATTTTTTATAAGTCTTTTTAAATCAGTGGCGTATGAGGAGATAGAATTGGCCGCTAAGCCCTTTTCGACACGGCAAAAGTCGAGAAAGGCCCTGGCTGGTCCCGACAAGGGTGCCCTCCCCGGCGCCTTCGCCTGCATTTTTCCAATGATACAATACTTGCGAAATTGTTTGAAAGAAAATCGAAACATCCAATCCAGCCATGGCTCTCGCTTCCAATAAAAAGGTAGTTGTCAGCCGTTTCGACCGTGAGAGCCTGCAAGGATTCGTCCAGACGCCGGGAGGACTGGAGGGCGACGCCATCGAGTTGATGCGCCCGGAGGGAACCGTGGTACGCGTCCCGTTTTCGGAGACCAAGCTGGTCTCCTTCGTTCGCGATTTCGAAGCAGGCGAGACCTGGCGCGAGCATCAGGCCTTCGCCGCGCGCCCCAAATCGCCGGGTTTGTGGGTACGCTTCCGATTTCGCGACGGGGATTGGCTGGAGGCCTTGCTGCCAAACAATCTGCTGCACATTGAGGCGGCGGGATTTAACTCGATCCCGCCCGATCCCAGCTTCCAGAATCAGCGAATCTTCGTCCCGCGTCTTGCCTTGACTGCCGTTGAGGTTTTGGGTGTCATCGGCAGCCCTTTGCGCCGCCGTCCGGCCGCCAAAAAACCGGCGGACGAAGGTCAGTTGAAGATGTTCGATTGACCGAGACGGGCCGGCTCAGACCAGAACAGGCGAGGGAAGTTCCCAGTTCGTCAAATCCACCCAGCCGCGCTCGGCGTCGCCTTTGACGAAAGTAAGCTTGTCGAGAGTGAACTCATGGGGACCGGGATATTCCTGCCAGCGTTGTTCGGCAAGCTTCTGCGCGTGGGGGATGGCGTTCGGCTCGAGATCCTGCGCAAGCGTCAGGTGCGGTTCAAAACGCCACATCTCGGCCGACCGGCAGCAGCCTTGATTCAGCTTGTAATGCAGCTCCTTGAGCGCTTGCGAACCCGCTCCTATGGCCAAGTAGACAACGTTTGAGACCGGGAAAACGGTGACCGACTCAACGCTGACCCGGAAGGCCCGCGTATCGCTCAGGATAGATTCGATTTGCCGGGACGCAGCCGTGCCCTCCGCGGTAATCTCCCGGGGAGGCAAAACCGTGATGTGGGCCCGGAGCTTGCAACCCGGAGCTAGTTCCCGCCGGACTCGATCGACCAAGTCGCCCAAGGGATCAGGAACGTAAGCTACGAGAGCAAACAGGTTCGCCGATCCTCCGCAACACAAACTGCTCACAAACCCCACCTACTCGGCTTGATTATATCAGTTTATTCTACTTGTGCAAGAATGGCTGCTGCCTCGCCAGAACCTGGAGGTTTGCTCTCGGGCAAGACCCAGCGCGCTTCCTCGAACCCCACGAACTTGAAGATGCGCAGATCACCGCTTTCCGATTCCAGCAAATCCCCGAGTTCGATCGGCCTTTCGGCGCTCTTAAGCTCGAAGTAGGCTGCGTAAGGCGACCGGGCTTCAATCGAGTCTCCCGGCATATAGTCCCGCGGTTTCACAACCGCCGCGCCGCTGACGTGGGGGGCCTGCCGAAAGGACTGCCGAAGGTGATCCTTCAAGTGATGGATGCGATAGCAAGGCATACTTGAGGGACATTATCGCTCAAAGCAAATCTCAATGGAAATGATTTTTTGCATCGCGATAACCTTGCTCCAGCCAGCGTTCCACGTTGGAACGTTTGTATTGAATCGCGTCGCGCAGGGAGCCAAGCGGAGCGCCTGGCTCGAGCACACGCAGACGAACGCTCCGCTCAAGCGGCGGATACACTCCGAATACCGCGCGAAATCCGCGAACGAAGGGCTTAAGCAAAACCGAAGGCATCTCCGGAAGCGCCTGGAGGGCCAGTATGTCGGTGGCTCCCATCTCCACGGCGGCGTAGACCGGCAAAGGGTTGAGCAAGCCGCCGTCGGAATAGAAGCGGCGGCCGATGCGAACCTGGGGCAGAACCAGCGGAACGGCGCAGGATGCGGCCAAATGCTGCCAGGTGACCTCGCTGCCGCGAAAGACTTTGGGCTTCATGCGGAAGAGGTCGGTCGCAACCACCGCGTAGTCGATGCCGGGGCGATGCTGAACCGTAAGTGTTCGCAGGTTCGCCCTCAGGCGGGACAAGCTCGCGAAATTTTCATCCAGCCACAGCTCGCGAAGGGATTCGGGCGTGACGCCGCAGGCGATCACGTAGCCATTGAGCGATCCAACCGAAGCGCCGACGATTAGATCGGGTTGAAACCCCTCCGCCATCGCCGCCCACGCGCCCGCTTGCCAGGCGCCGAACATGCCGCCGCCGGAAAGAACAAGAGCGCGCATTACAATAAGATCGTATCCTGTTGCATGGTTTTCGATCCAGCCAAGTATGGAGGGGCGGTGGTGCGGATTCTCGCGCTGGATGGCGACGGGAACCGGCTCGCGCCGCTGACCATTGGTCCGTGTTCCAGCCCGGACGCTCGCCGGCAGCTCGGCGCGTCGAAGGCCGCTGAGTTGTTTCAAGGGTGCGAAGCGCCGGACGAAGCCATGACCGGATTGTGGCTATATTTTTCTTGCTTCGATGAGGCGCACGAGCTGGCGAACGATTGTAATTCGAAGGAAGGCTATCTTTGGCATGCGATTGTGCATCGCCTAGAAGGCGATTGCGGAAACTCGGCTTATTGGTACCGGAGAGCCGGTTCGCATGCGATCTTCTCCGAGCTCGCGCTCGATGCCGCGAAGATTTTGGAACGCCATCCTCACGCCGAATTTCCCGCGGGCCGCTGGGATCCTTATGCGTTCGTGTCCTTCTGCGACCGGGCCAGGCGGCGGCCGGGTTCGGAGCAGGAACTGGCGGCGATGGAAATTCAACGCGCTGAGTGGCAGATTCTGTTCGACCATTGCGCAGGGCCGGCGGCGTGAGAGCGCGCTATTGGATTCCTCTGGTGCTTCTTGCCGGCACGGGGATCGCGATCTGGCAAGCGGTTAAGTTCAAGAGTCAGCCGCCCGAAGTCTCTTTCGCGCGAGTGACGCGCGAGACAATCACCAGCTCGGTTCCCACCAACGCGAAGGTTGAGCCGGTCGAATCCGCGGTCGCGCGCGCGCAGCGATCAGGCGCGGTGAAAGAGATCCTGATCAAGGACGGCCAGCACGTGACGAAGGGGCAGGAGCTGGCGCGGCTGGACACATCCGACGCCGAGGCGGAGCGCGAAGCCGCGCAATCGAGCATCAAGCAGATTACGGCCGAATTGCAGGTGATTTCGAACGGCGGCCCGGCTCCGGATCAGGCTCGGTTGAACGCTCAAATCGATCAGGCCAAGGTTAGTTTGAACCAGGCGCGTGAAGAACGCGACAAGTACCAACGGCTCGAGAGCCAGGGAGCCGCGACAAAAGCTCAAGTTGTCGAACGCCAGGCAAAGATCGACGACCTCGAACAACAGATCCGTGGGCTGAACGCGCAGAAGGCCAGCTTAACCGCTCCGACCGATCGCGCCTCGGCGCAGGCGCGCCTTGAAAGCGCGCAGTCCCAGCTTCGGCTGGCCGACGAAAAGATCGCGCAAAGCGTAGTGCGGGCGCCGATCGACGGCGAAGTGTACCAATTCGATTTGAAGCAGGGCGCGTTCTTAAACGCGGGCGATGCAGTGGCGAGCATCGGACGGCTGGATAAGGTGAAGGTGACCGTTTACGTCGATGAGCGGGACTTGGGCCGGGTGAAGATCGGCATGCCTGTGCGGATCACTTGGGACGCTCTACCGGGACGCGAATGGAAGGGAGTGGTCAACAAGTGGCCGGAGCAGATTGTTCCGTTGGGATCGAGGCAGGTCGGCGAGGTCGGCGTTTTGATCGAGAATCCGGAGCGGGAGTTGCTCCCTGGGACGAACGTGAACGCGGAAATCCGCGCGGAAACGGCGGAGAACGCGCTAACCGTTCCCAAAGAAGCTCTGCGCAATGAGAATGGACACGAGGGCGTTTACTTGCTCGAAGGCGATCGCATTCGTTGGCGCGATGTGAAGCTGGGGATCGACAACACCACGCGCGATCAAGTCCTGGAAGGACTGATGGACGGCGACGCCGTCGCCTTGATTACAGACCGCTCGCTCAAGGATGGGATGCAGGTGACGCCTGTGTTCCGCTGAGCAGCTTCTCCACGTGCTTGGCGAGCACGTCGACTTCGATATTCACGCGAGATCCAGGCTGCACAGAGCCGAGCGTCGTGTGCGACATGGTGTGCGGGATGATCGTTACCCCGACGAGCGAGTCGTCCAAAGAAGCTATCGTCAAGCTGATCCCGTCGATCGCGATCGAGCCCTTGTGAACCAGATAGCGGTCAAGCTCCCGAGGCACGCGAACGGTCAGCCACGAATTCCCCGCCCCTAAATCCTTCAACGATTCGACGACACCCGTGGCATCGACATGGCCCTGCACGATGTGGCCCGAAAGACGAGTGGCCGGGGTCACGGGGCGCTCCAGATTCACGCGCGAGCCAGTGGCGAGACCGCCGAGATTGCTGCGCGAGAGAGTTTCCGGCGCAAGGTCGGCGGAGAAAGAATCGGGCGTAATCGCCAGCGCGGTCAGGCAGACGCCGTTGACCGCGATGCTTGCGCCTTCGTTCAGATCGGATAAAACGGTCGAGCAAGACACGCGCAGCCTCGCGCCAACGGGTCGCGGGTCTAGGGAGACAACTGTGCCGAGTTCTTCGATGATTCCGGTGAACACAGGTAAGAGATGCTCTTCAAATAGTAGCGTGATACCATCCTGGGACGTCCCCGGTTCGTCGAAGTAAGTGTACTGTTGGGTGTAAAGATGCACAGCGTGACTGCCCTCCTTGACCTCGCCGCGTTGGCGTTTGCCACGATCCTGGCGCACGAGTGCGGACACGCGCTTGCGGGTCTTCTGAACGGCATGCGCTGCGACCTACTGATCATCGGCCCGTTTTGTTTACGCCGCGTTCGCAATAGGCTCAAGCCGTCTTGGAATCGCAGCTTGCTTCTGGCCGGAGGCGCGGTCTTGATGCTGCCCTCGGACGATTGCAATCTCCGGCGGCGAATTACTTGGATGGTCGCGGGCGGACCGCTTGCGTCCTTGGGTCTGGCGGCCGCCGGATACGCGATTCATCGGGCTCTGGGTCAGTCGGCAGCCTCGCAGTTATGCTGGTTCACTGCGATTTTGTCCGCAGGTATCTTCCTCGCAACAGCGATTCCCTCGCATATTGGACTTCCCTCGGACGGACTGCGCC
>JASHRP010000125.1 GCA_030037375.1 Bryobacteraceae bacterium
TGCGCGAAGCATACCGCCCACACCGTTCCGTAGAAGTAGCGCCGCTCCGTGCCTTCGCCTTTGGTCGAGGGCTTTACTCGCGGCAGCCAGCCGAGCAGGCCGAACAGGATGATTGCTCCGGCGAGCGGGAAATAAACCGCGTCGTAAATCTGCCTCAGCCGCCATGCGCCCGTGATCAGCGCGTAGATCAATCCGGCGAGATTCAGCGCCACGAAACTGATGAGATCGCTCCACGCCATGGTGTAGCAGATGCGGCGGTAAACCGGATTCGGTTTGTCTTCGGTGAATCGCAGAATGTACGGCTTTGGCTCGACACCCGGGAGCTGCCCGAATAATCCGGCCGTTCCCGTGCAAATCAGCACGAGGCCAAGCCACGCGCCCATCCGCCAGTCGAATCCGTGCGCGAACAGGTCGAACGTCAGCGGTCCCGGCGCGATGAAAAACACGAAGATCCAGATGGGCCAATGCGCCAGGCGGTAATGCGGCTTGTTGCGCTCGCGGAAGTGCGGAGGCCGGCCATGACGTAATTCGGGAGGGGGCGCTGCCACATGCTAATTACAACAGTCTTGACGTGGCCGGCGCTTCAAACTACAATGTAGATGAAATGCAGCAGCAAGTCCCGGTCTTAGGCGAATTCGAACAGATTGTGCTTTTGGCGATTCTTCGCTTGGGCGCCGACGCTTACGGAGTCACCATTCGCGAAGAGATCCAGGCTCGTACGGACCGCGAGCCGGCGCCCGGCGCGCTCTACACCACGCTCGACCGGCTCGAGGAAAAAGGCCTGGTTGCGTCGCATCTGGGCGATCCGACGCCGGAGCGCGGCGGCCGGGCAAAGCGTTTTTTCGAAGTTACTGCGATCGGCGTCGAAGCCGTCGCGCGCGCGCAACGCTCCTTTCAGCGCCTTTTAAAAGGCTTGAAGTTGCCCGGAGTCGTCAATGCATAAGGATCGGATCGCCGAATGGATTCTGGAACTGGTCACCACGCCTGATCGCGCAACCAGCACGGTGGGAGACCTCATGGAGACAGGGGGCGATCACGGCAGCGTCTGGTTTTGGTCGCGCGTTCTGCAAACCGCGGGCGCGATGCTCTGGCAGAGCTTCACGGGCGAGCCATGGAAAGTCCTCAAAATCGGCTTCCTTGGATCGCTCGGAACTTACGTCCTCGCCAGTCTGGCCGAACTTGCAGGAATGGGCGGCGTCGTGGCAGCGTGGGCATGGATTCGCGGGATTTTTAGACCTCTTGAACAGCCGGAGTTGGAGCCGCTGCTGCACGGCTGGATTTTCTACTTCGCGACCTTTAGTCCCACTGTTCTGGTCATGTTCCTCGCGGGACGCTGGGCCGCCCGCAAAGCTCCCGGCAATGAGCTCAACGCGAGCCTCATGTTAATCGCGCTGCTGGTGGCGATCAGTATACCCATCAACACCGCGATTTTGAGGGCTACGGGCGGCTACCCTTCTGCCGATATGATGCGGCTCCAGTTCGTCACGAACATAGCCGGTCTGATCGCCATCTTCTTCGGAGGCGTCTCGGTGCGGACGAAGAGTGCGCATGCATAAAGATCGAATCGCCGAATGTCTTCTCGGGCTGGTCACGGATCGCGACCGCGCCGCGTCCACAGTGGGAGACCTGATGGAGCACGCCGAAGATCGCGGCGCTCTGTGGTTCTGGTCGAGCGTTTTGCGAACCATGGCCGCGCTGACATGGCGCAGCTTCGGCGCCGAGCCTCGCAAGTTTGTTTGGGGTGGCTTCCTCGGTTCGCTAGGGACGATGCTGCTCGCCAATCTGGCACAGCTTGCCGTCGTTCTCGGGTTCCTCATCGTCACGATCACCGTTCACGCAATATTTGCACCGTCTGAACCGGTGGATCGGGCGCAACTTCTTCAAGGCTGGGTTGTCGGGCCGTACTACTTTATGATCTATGGCTCGCAAGCGCTGGTGCTGTTCTGGGTCGCACGCCGTGTCGCGCGCCGGATGCCAGGCAAGGAACTGACATCCGGGTTGGCCTACTTCGCCATTATGTGCGTCCTCGGCACGGTGTCGGGTGCTGTCTTATTTGAACTGGACGCACACGGAATCAAGCCCCCCTCCGGAGAACACTGGTTCCCCTCGATGAGCGCGCTTTCCTGTTTCGCCATAAATGCCGCCGCCTTCATCGTGAGTGTCGCCGGGGCCCTCTCGGCGCGGACGACCAGAAATGCATAAGATCTCGCTCCGGGCCGTACCACCCTCAAGTCTTAAGCCGTGGGGTTGTGGAGCATATTGTTGCGATTACTTGCTGCCGCAAGCATTCGGCCAACCCTCCTTGCACGCGAGCGCGTACAACTTCCCCGGGTCTTCCGTGCGTATCTCCCCCTTGCTCCCTCGAAGAATGACCGGAAGATCGTCGAGACCAGGCGGGGCGGCGGCGAAACCGCCCGAGCCGCTAGCGAGTTCGTTCAGATTCCGGCAGGCCACGGCAAAGCCGAACTCGCATCCCCGCTGAAACGGTTGTGCCGCTTTAGCCGGATCGGCGCGACGGAGGTCTTCGCCGGATCGCGCAAGGGCGATATCCATTAGACCCGCCTCATTGCACGCCCAGCCCGAACCGCGATCGCAATAGGTCTCATCCATATCGGCCAAATAGGGGCAGGCATAGGCGCGGCCGTCCTGGCAGGCGTGACGCCAGAAGGGCAGCCACTGGCCCGGATGGCTGTCGCCGACGCCTTGCGCGGCGCTCATCCCCGCGAACACCACGGCCCAGACTCCGATGTAGGCAAGATTTCGCCGCATCGGCGCGAACCGGCGTCCCAGAGCCGCGGGATCGAACCCACGCAGCCACGTTGATTGGACCAGGCTTGACCGCGCCATCCGGTCAATGCCCTTGATCGACAGATTCAGCAGCGGGACCTGAAGCAGCTTGTCGTAGAACGTGGGCATCCCGGCGCGGCCCAGCAGTTGATACAGCACCACCACGCTCAGCCCGTACAGCGCGCCGTAGATGACGCGTCCCAACTCCGTTCGCGGCGAAGTGGAGGGGTCGTTGAACAGCAGGTGCATTCCCAGGAACACGGCGATCGGGATGTACGAATCGTAGAAGAAGTAGATGCCGGTGGCGGCGTGGTAGATCAGCCCAAACACGTAGGTGGTCACCGCGGCGGACATGGTCATGGAGGTCACGCCGAAGAAAAGCTGCCCGGGCAGTCCGATCAGAAACAGCATCAGGTACATTTGCGGCGGATAAAATTGAGTGGTCGCGATGTTCTGGCCCCAAGTAATGCCGCTTTTGCCGGTCGCGAGCAGCGCCAGCGAAAAAACCGCGAGCGGAAACGAAGACGGGTTGAAAATATGAACCCGCCGCCCGTCTTTATTCCATCGGATCAGCTCCTTTGCGGCGAGCCCTAGTGCGACCATCAGAAACTGCAAATAGAACCAATCTGGCTTGAACCAGAGGAACAGGTTGATGCTGAAGACCACAGGGAATTGAGCGAATCCGAGAGTGCACGCGTCCCGCCGCGACCAGCCCAGCAACATGTCGAATGCGTAGGCGAAGATCAGCTGCGCGAGGATCAGGTGCGCGGAGGAGTAAACCTGCGGCCAGTACCAACCCCAATAAAACAACACCGAGGCTTGCGCGCAAGCTTGCAGGTAGTGCTGCTTCCGGAGAACGATTTCCACCGATAACTTGCGCCTGGAACGCCGGGACAACACCCACAGCGCTGCGTTCCACGCCGCTAGTACCGCTGAGGCGCCAAGAAACGAGAAAAGCACGCGTGAATTGTGACGGACGGGAGGGAGAAAAACGAGAGCGCCGAGGGCTAGCGTGAACCCCAGGGGAAGGAGGAGGGTTTTCTGTCCGGCCGCGCTCGGCTCGGCGAGCCTCGGTTCCTCAGCCGGCTTGAGATCTTCGTCGGATAACTTCAAATCGCGGAATTGTTACTTCTCTTCGAGCACCCCTAAGCATATCACCCGATTGTTTTGAGCCGCCAAGTAAAGCTTTTTAGGCGATGGTCCGATGGACGAGTAAGATGCTCGAGCGGCGCACAGAACCGCGGATCGCCTGTTCCGACAAGGTCAACGTGGAGTGGGCGGATCGAAGCGGCAGAATCCGAAGGGCGCTGGCGAATCTGGAAGATATCTCGAAGTCGGGCGCGCGTTTGGTTCTGGCTTGCCCGATTCCCCCGAAATCGCCTGTTTTAATCGCCAATGCCAAGCGCGAGGCAAGGGGAACCGTGCGGTATTGCACCGCGCGCGCGTTCGGATATGTCCTCGGCGTGCGATTTGACCCCGGCGTGAGCTGGTCGGCGGCTGCTGACCGGGCGGAGCGCGGAAACCCACGACGGCTGGATGCCCATACCATCGACCTTCTGAGCAGCCTACGCCCCCCACGGCACGTGAGCCACTAGATTTGGCGAACCTCAGGCGAGAGACCACTCGATCTCGATGCGGTTCACTTCGATCGCGAGAACATTGGCGAGGTATTGATCGAGCGGGCCGTCGGTATGCGCGGGCGCAAAAGGGGCGTTGGCTTTGAATACGCCGCAGCGCCCGAAACCTTGCTCTTCCGCGTGGTAGCATCCGGCTTGAACAGCCGCCGTCAGCGGCTCAACCGGATTTCGCAGATGGCACTTGGAAGCCGCTATTTGCAGACTCTTGGGTAATCCCCAATCCGCCAGAATCAATCCCGCAAGCTCGGCGTGATCCATGCCAAAACGGTCCCGCTCGCGCTCCAACAGATCGCCTTTATCGGCATGAGCCGATTCTGCCAGTTCCGTGTAATCTTCCGGCGCATAACGGAACAGCGCAAGCCGGCCGACTGCATGCAGAAGCGCCGCCGTGTAGCCAAAATCGCGATCCAGCGTGCCATGGCCGACCCGGTCGGCGATCAGCGCGGACGCGATGCTGTGACGCCACCAATCCCTCATCCACGGCGAGCTGGAGCGCGGCAGACCGCTGGTCAGGGTTGCGGTAATCGCGATCCGGCTGATGTTACTTACGCCCAGCATCGCTACCGCCTGAAGCACGGATTGAATCGCATTCTGGCGCCGGTACAATCCGGAATTGGCGAGTTGCAGGACCTTTCCGGCCAGAACCGGGTCCAGCGAGAACAGCCGCGCGATCTCCTTGAAGGAGACGTTTTCGTCCGCGATCAACAGCATCAGCTTAACCGCGACCGGCGAGAAGACCGGCAGCTTCTTGAGCAGGTGATGTGGCGCGGCGGTGTGGGACGTCGGCATGCAGCCGCTGTCATATCGAAGCAAATTCTGGGAATTAGAGGCTCCCTCGCCGATTGCCAGGGGGAGCCCGGCCGTTTGGCCACTCCATTGCTACTTCCTTGCGCGGAGGCAACGTAATTCATGGTTTCCCGCACGACCAGCGCGCTGAACTCGACCGCCCAGTCGTTCACGTTTAATACCCCAACCACTTCGGATTCAACAGATTCCTTTACGCAAGAGCTTGCCACGGCTCTTGAGAGCTATCTTCAGCAATCGGGTGGCTCCGGCCAGTTCGATATCAGCATCCAGCCCGCGCAAGGGCAGAATTCTGACAGTGGTCAATATGTTGTCACTGTGACCGCTCCGCAGGCGGCTGCTACGCCGTCCACCACGAGCACGTCGTCTGAGCTGATGGGCGCGACCAGCAGCGCGGCGAATGTGGTGTCCACTTCATCGGCTAGCGGCCAATCGACTACAGCGATCACGGCGGATACCGAGGACTCCACCAGTTCGACCTCCTCTTCCGGCGGCGGTTCCGCGATGCTGCCGACGGTGCCGGATGGCGGCGCCTCCGCGCCGTCCTTCCAGAACGCGCTTCAACAGTTCGAAAACGATTGGTCCGCATTGAACCCCCAACAGGTAGCCTTCCAGCTTGCCAACGCGGCAGGCACCGGCGGGGGAAATCCGACGGACACGGTTCCCGGAACGACCATCGCATACGGCGACATGACCCAGACCCAGCAGTTCGCCTATCAATACGCGCTCAACTACGGCACCGGCGGAGACTCCCTGCAGGACTTCCTCACTCAAAACGCCGGTCCGCAAACCTCTTGGAATCTGAGCTATAACGAGATCCAGCAAAACACCGACATCGGCGCGGCGCTCGACAGCTCTTATCAGGTCACGCAAAACGGCTCACCGTCAGTGATTCAGGTTCCGTCGGATCCGCCTTCGACTGGGGGGAGCATCGATAACCTTCCCAACCCGGCGATGATTCAATACCTGCCCGCGGATCAGCAAGCCGCGGCTGAAGCGGCCATCGCCGCCGAAGGTCCCTACGGCGAGAACATCGCGGCGGCCCTGCAGGTTTACGCCTCGTCCTAGCGCGGCCCATTCCTTCATTGGGCCAGGAGCGATCATAATCGCTCTACTTAGTACTGTAACCATCGATAAGTCACAGCGTGAGCAGCGCCCTCGCCGAGAAGCCGAAAGGCAGCGTTTCGCGGAAGCAAGCCCTGGAGAGCTTGCGCAAGCTGCCTTCGATGTCGGCTTCGGCCGGACGGCTGCTCGGGCGGCTTGCGAAAAGAGATTGCGAGTTGTCCGAGGTTGCTTCTCTCGTCGAGAAGGACCCGGTTCTTGCCGCTCAGGTAGTACAGGCCGCGAATTCCGCTGAATTCAACCGGGCGCAACGCGTCGAGTCCGTGCGGCACGCGATCGTGATGGTGGGCGTCGGGACCATCCGGAAATTTGCGCTGATCCGGACCGTATCGAATTTGTTCTCACGGCGCGCTCCCGCGCAGGCGTTCTCCATGACGCGCTTCAACCTGCACTCCGTAGCCGTAGGGACGCTGATGGAATTGCTCAGCGATGAGTTGCCGCTCGAATACTCCGAAGGGGCTTTTCTCGCCGGCCTGTTTCACGACGTGGGCACCCTGCTGATCGCCTGCGCCCTGCCCCACCAGTATCAGGACACTCTGGCGATCGCGGCCCTTACCGGGCGTCCGCTATTTGTCTGTGAACAGAATCTCCTCGGGACCAATCATGCCGAGTTGTCGGCGCTGGCTCTCGAGCTGTGGGACCTGGCCGAGCCGGTGAAGCACGGAGCCGCATATCATCACACTCCGGAATCCGCCACTCCGGCAACGGGCAGGAAAAAGGCTCGCGTGCCCTTAAGCCTGGCGTTGAACAAAGCAGACGAGCTGGTAGATGCGCTAGGCATGACGATTGAGCCGTCGCGGGCCATCTTGCAGACGCTGCCATCCATCCAATTCGAGGGTTATGAGTTCAATCAGAAGCGGGTGCTAGAACGCTTCGCGCTGGAGTGGAAGGCCGTGGACGCGATGCTTCGTTAAAGCGAAGCGGCGAAGGGTGTCAGGCGGAGCGCCGTCGAAGGGTCAAGCCGAGCGGCGCTGCAGGCGTTGGGCGGCCGGAATCAGCGCGGGGCCGAGAATCGCTACCAGGTCCAGCTCACCGTTTTCCGTCGCGGTATCGACCAGCACGCCGATGTGGTACTTGGGTCCCTCAATCTCCCGCGCATAGCGAATCTCACCCTTCACTTCCACGCCATTGCATTTGATGGTGACCCGCGTACCGGAAGGAAGTGAGGCCGGCGCGCTCACGCGCAAACCCGTCGAAGACACGTCGAGAAGTGTAACCAGAAGCGGTCCGCTCCGCCCGTCGATGCGCATAATCGCTGGCGCTTCAATCTGGTGTCTGGGACTTTTTCGTTGCTCCATTAGTGCATCCCCGGAGCTTACGCCGCGCAACCCTGGAGGTCGCGGTAATCCGAGCGAAACTCGGCGATAAATTCCGTGGGCCTTGTAATGTCGAGCGCCTCCAATAGCTCGCCGGTAATGTCTTGGTGCTGCGCCGCGCTGAAATTCGAAATCTTTTGCGAATCCGCGATGGTGGTCGCGCTTTTGACCACTGCCCCGAGCGTGAGGGGCTGCTCCAGGTCGACCGCCGCATGCTCGCAAATTTGGGCGGCTCTCTGTACCGGAACGGGGCAGTTCCAGCGGGAGATCATCTCCGCTCCGATATCGAAATGTGTGAAGCCGAGCAGCTCCCGTTCCTGGTCAACCAGGGTCGCGTCGCCGCCGGTGTGCCGCATCATCGTTCCGAATTGTTCGGGAAGACCGACGGCGATGACCAACAATCCGATATCGTGCAGCAGTCCCGCCATAAAGGCCCATTCCGGATCGGCGGAACGCGCGTTCCGGACGATCAAATCGCTCAAAGTGGCCGACGCCAGCGAATGAGCATTAAAACGAGTTAGCGACCACGGGCTGGGAACCTTGACGGTCCGGAAGCCGCGCGTGACCGATAAGCCCAGCAAAACATTTCGGGTCTTGTTCATGCCAATGCGCGCGATGGCCTGGCGGATGCCCGATACCGTGCTGTGCCCTCCGTACATCGCCGAATTGGCGATACCGAGGATCGTGCCGGAAATGACTACGTCCTGCTCGATATTGGCGGCAAGCTGTGAGATGGAGACATCCTCGTGCCGCGTGTACAATCCGAGGGTTTTTTGCAGGACGCCCGCAACCACGGGTAACGTATCCGCGGCGCTGAGTGCGCGCTCTCTGAGATCGTAGGCCACTGGCATATAGTTCTAGGGAAGACATCGTCAGGATTTTCCTTAGACTTTATATGGCGTAGTACCTAGATTGACGCCGTTCCAGCCTAAGATCCCGTCAGTCTGATCGAAAGTTGTTCAATCGAAAGGGGCGATAAAGTCCTCGGAAGGTACAACGGGCTGGCACCCTTTGCCCAGAGACGAACTAATCGGCGGGACGACGCCAAGGTCTTGAAGGCCCGGGTTATCGAAATTCGCAGCACGGCTGAGGATACTGAGAACATAGTTCTTGGTCTCCTGAATATCGGGAACCCCGCCGGACCGGTCCACGCAACCGGCCCCCGCGTTATAGGCGCTGAGCGCTAGCGTCAAATCGCCGTGGTAGCGCTCGAGGAGCTGCTTCAACAGCTTGCTTCCCGCTTCCAGGCTCTGCTGCGGGTCGAACGGATTGCTAACCGAGAATTGCGCCTGCGTGGCGGGCATGAGTTGCATCAATCCCTCGGCGCCTTTGGGAGAAATCGCGCAAGGCCGAAATCCGGATTCCTGCCTCGCAACTTCCTTCACCAGCCCTCCGTCGATTCCGATCTTGACCGACGTCTCGCCGATCATTCGAACGAGTTCCGGCTGCGGCACCGGATCGCACTGCGCCATCGCCGGGACCCACATAGCTGCCGAGACCGAAACGTTCATGGGCGCCGCGGCAGCGCGGCCGGCCGGAGTCTTACTTACCGCGGCCACTTGCCGCTCAATCGATGCGCGCTGCTGCTCGAGCGATTTCGCCATCGCTGTGCGAACGCGGTCCGCCTGCGAAGCCGCATCTTGTGCCAGAAATACCGCGATCCACCACATACACTCAGTTGATCGGCTGCGCGGGCATTTTGCCGGAGAGGTGTATGCCATCGGCAGGCTCGCCGAGTATCACCACTTCGACCCGCCGGTTAAGCGCGCGGCCCTCCTTCGTTTCATTCGTATCCGCGGGAAGATTCGAGCCGTCGCCCGAAACAGACATCCGACGCTCGTCAATCTGATAACGCTCACTCAAGAGTTCGAGCACACGCATACCACGGGCTACGGAAAGTTCCCAATTGTTTTTGAATCTCGCATTGTGGATGGGCGCTGCGTCTGCGTGTCCCACCAGAATTATTTGATTGGGAATGTTCCTTAAAACCTGTGCGATGCGATCGATGACGGGGAGCGCGTCACGAGAGATGCGGTCATCGCCGGGAGAAAACAGAACCGTCTGGGGAATGCTTGCAACCAGCCCGCGCGGATCCCGGCGGACGTCTATGCCGGCATCTGATAGCTGTTCGAGTACCGTATCGCGCGCCGGTTGCGGAGCAATAGCCGCCGGCGTTGGTGGCGCAGCGCTGGTCTTCGGCGCATGCGTTTTCGCCGCGGCAGCGACGAAGAACACAAGCAGGATCGTCACTACGTCCAGGTAGCTGACCATCCAGCGTTCGCGGTGGTTCTGTGACGGGGGCTGCCTGCGAATCATTCTGGATTCTCTGTCGTCCGGTTTTCAAGGAACGCGTTCAACCGCTCCGCCGCCAAGGCCGGGTGCACGCCATCGACAATGCAGATGGCGCCTTC
>JASHRP010000126.1 GCA_030037375.1 Bryobacteraceae bacterium
GTTCTCCACGGAACGCTCCTCGATCCAGCCGCGCGTAATGTTCTGGGGTCTCGGCCTGCAGTTCAGCTTCGCGTTCCTGGTGCTTAAGACTCCCGTGGAAGCGGCGTTCCGCTACCTGAGCGGAGGCGTAAATCACTTGCTCGATTACGCGGCCGAAGGGAGCAAGTTCGTCTTCTCCGACAAACTGGGCGCGCCCAGCGACATGTTCGGCACGATCTTCGCGTTTCAAGTGCTGCCGATCATCATCTTCATCGCGGCGTTCTTCGGCATTCTCTATTACCTCGGCGTGATGCAGATTCTGGTACGGGCAATGGCTGTAGTGATGCAACGCGTGATGGGCACCAGCGGAGCGGAATCGATGAACGTCGCCGCGAGCGTCTTCATGGGCCAAACCGAAGCGCCCCTAACGATTCGCCCATTCCTTGCGGGGATGACCGAGAGCGAGCTTTTCACGGTCATGTCCAGCGGAATGGCGCATGTCTCCGGCGCGGTGATGGCCGCCTACGTTCTGATCGCTCACGTGGAGATCCGGCATTTGCTTACGGCGGTGATCATGACTGCTCCCGCAACGCTAATGCTGGCCAAGATGCTGATACCGGAGACCGGTTCTCCGGCAACGGCTGGGGCGGTCAAAATCGAGGTGGAACGGCCGGGGGTCAACATTATCGACGCAGCCTCGCGCGGCGCCTCCGACGGCTTGCAGCTCGCGCTGAACGTGGGGGCGATGCTGATCGCATTCATCGGTTTAATCGCGATGCTGAACGGGATCCTGCTAGCGCTTCATTACACACGTTTGCTGGGATGGCTGCCGGGATCGTTGCAAGAAATCCTGGGCCGGATTTTCGCTCCGGTCGCTTGGCTGCTGGGAGTGAAATGGAAGGATTGCCCGGCGGTGGGGAATCTGTTGGGCACGCGGCTGATCTTGAATGAATTCGTCGCGTACGTGGACTTGGGGAAGATTGGCTCGACGCTGGATCCGCGGTCGTTCGTCATTTCGACTTACGCCTTATGCGGCTTCGCGAATTTGAGCTCGATTGCCATCCAGGTCGGAGGAATCGGAGCGCTTGCGCCGACGCGGAAATCGGATTTGGCGCGCTTGGGATTGAAGGCCGTGGCATGCGGCACAATGGCGAATTTCATGTCGGCTTGCATTGCTGGGATGATGGTGTGATTGAGCTAACATGAGCGAAACCGGACCAATCGGAGTGGTCCTGGGCAGCGGGCTCGGCGCGTTCGCGGACACGCTGTGCCGGTCGAGCGCTATGTTCTATGCGGACATCCCAGGCTGGCCGCTTTCCACCGCCATCGGGCATCCCGGCCGGCTCGTATCGGGAAAGGTGGGCTCTGCGGATGTCATCGTGCTTGCCGGACGAGCGCATTTATATGAAGGCTACACGCCCAAGCAGGTTACGTTTGGCATTTATGAGCTCGCGCGGCGCGGCGTGCGGCGCTTGATTTTGACCAACGCCGCAGGCGGCATCAATCTCGCCTACCGGCCCGGGCAACTCGTACTCATTTCCGACCACATCAATCTGCTGGGCGTGAACCCGTTGACGGGTCCGAATGACGAAGCTGTGGGGCCTCGCTTCCCGGATATGAGCGATGCGTATTCGCGGGCGTTCCGCGAGATCGCGCGCGAGGTCGGAGAGAGCCTGGGGCTGACATTGCCGGAGGGTGTTTACGCCGCTGTTCCGGGTCCCAGCTACGAGACCCCCGCCGAGATTCGCTACTTGCGCGCGATCGGCGCGGACTTGGTGGGCATGTCCACGGTGCCGGAGACCATCGCCGCGAATTATCTCGGGATGAAGGTATTGGGAATCTCGTGCGTGACCAACATGGCCGCCGGCATGAACGGCCAAAAGCTGGTCCATGAGGAAGTGCTCGAAACCGGCGAGCAAGTGAAGGAAACGCTGGTGGCCTTGCTGGGCGCGGTGATTCCGCGGTTGATATCCTGAGGGCATGGGCGCCAAATCGGCCCTCTCCGTCGAACAGTATCTGCGCACTTCCTTTCCGGATCTCGACAAAGAGTATCGGGACGGCGAACTGGTGGAACGTTCCTTGCCAACTTATCCACATGGAAAGACCCAGCTTCGAGTCGGAGCGTACTTCGCCGCCCTGCGAAAGTCGCTCTCCCTGCATGCCACTGCGGAGACTCGAATGAAGCTTCGGACCGGCCTGTATTTGATCCCCGACATCGCGGTATTTCACGGCGGCGAACCGCTGGACGTCCCGGAGACGCCGCCTCTAGTCGTGATCGAGATCCTCTCGCCCGACGACCGTATTCAAAAAGTTGGCGAGAAGCTCGAGGAATATCGCGCCTGGGGCGTGCCGCATACCTGGGCCATCGATCCGGTGGCGCAGCGATTCTACGCGCACGACGGAAGGCCGGTCGAAGTCAACGAATTGCTGATCCCCGAACTCGGCATCACGCTCCGCAAATCCGATATTTTCGACTAATCCACAGTTGATATCCTAAGCGCATGGGCGCCAAATCGGCTCTCTCCGTAGAACAGTACCTGCACACCTCCTTTCCGGATCTCGACAAGGAGTATCGGGACGGCGAACTGGTGGAACGTTCCTTGCCAACCTTTGAACATGGGGAAACACAATTGCGAATCGGTGCGTTCTTCGCTGCGTTGCGAAAGTCGCACTCCCTGCACGCTGCTGCAGAGACCCGCATGAGGATTCGAACCGGTCTTTACTTGATCCCGGACGTTGCCGTATTTCAAGGCGTGAGACCGGCTTCGGTTCCGGATAATCCGCCGCTCATAGCGATCGAGATTCTTCCCCCGATGACCGGCTCCAAGTCGTCGCCGGCAAGCTTGAAGAATACCGTGCGTGGGGCGTGCCGCATACCTGGGCCATCGATCCGGTGGCGCAGCGATTTTATTTGAGCGACGGAACGCCTGTCGAAGTCGCTGAATTGCCGATTCCCGAACTCGGCATCACGCTCCGCAAATCCGACATCTTCGACTAACTACTTCCGGGTATCTTTGCCCACAATGTGCGGCACGTCCTGATTATTCTCGTTGCAGATGTACTCCTGAAGATCGACGCCTTCCTGCAAGGTCGAGTGCCCGTACATCGTGAACGGACGAGTGTACGCGCCAGGATCGTCGATCGTCGCTTCGTATTCCAAATGCGAGAAATCCGGCCGGCGGAAGCGCTCCGTCACGTGCAGCTTTTCGGTATGAGGATGACCCGCGAAGTCGAACCAGAAGCGGTCATTAAATCCCACCGAATCGATCACCAAAGTATCTCCGTCGAAGCTGCCGATGGAATGCCCGTACCAGGTCGGGTCGGGATCGGCGGGATGCTTGCGGCCGTCCATGAAGATTTGCCGGTAGCTATGAATGTTGCCTTCGAACAGGAAAAAGATATGCGTCGGCAACTGCACGATGCGCCACGGATACGGATTCTGGCGCGGCACTCCGGTGGGCAGGCAGTTCGCTTCCGGATCGTCCTTGGACATGCGAGTCTTGGTCAGATCGGCGGCCCACGGCTGCATCGGCAGCGTGTCGCCTTTCTTCAGCGCGCTGGTGATGTCGTAGATGAAATTGTGCTCCGGACTCCAAACGCCGGAGAAATCGATCTTGCCGTCGGGCGTACGCGGAGCCGGGCCGGCGTTCTTCGAAGGCGCGCGATTCGATACTTTTTCGGCTTCGCCCTGCGCGGAAGCGGGCAGCATGGCGAGCGCCGTGGAAAGCGCCAATGCGAACACAGAGAGTCTCACGCAGGGAAGCTATCACGCGCGCCGAATCGCGTCAAGGGCCGAGGGACCCTTTGCTAGAATGGTTGCTGCAAAGCGGGAGTAACTCAATGGTAGAGTCACAGCCTTCCAAGCTGTTGGTTGCGGGTTCGATTCCCGTCTCCCGCTCCAATTCCTTCCAGCAACGCCACCGTAGCTCAGTTGGCAGAGCGGCAGTTTTGTAAACTGCGGGTCGGGGGTTCAAATCCCTCCGGTGGCTCCATCACCCTGTCGTTAGCTAACACATTGCTGCGGGAACCCAGCTCAGGAGCGCGCCCCTCCTCGCGATGGGGTCTGTTACCCGCGTCCCTCTCGATCGCTCTTCTGGCGCTGCAAGTCTTGTCCCCTTGGACTGCCTTCCCTTACATCACTCAAGACGGACCTTCCCACCTCTACACCGCCCTTGTCGCTCGCGATCTCATCCTGCATCCCCACGGACTGTACTCGACGGCGTACCTTTTCCAGCACCGGCTCACGACTAATTGGGGCACGATCTTCCTGTTCAATCTCCTGACGCCAGTGTTCAGCGTAGCTCACGCGGAAGCAGCCCTGGCGAGCCTGTGCGTACTGGTCGCGTTTGTCTGCGTGACGTACTTCCGCCGCTCGATAAACCCATCCGCGCCATCCGTCGATCCGTTGACGAACTTCCTGATCAACACGTGGTTCCTCTCGGTCGGATACTACAATTTCTACCTTGGAATGGCGCTTTGCATGCTGCTCGTCGGCTTCTCGAT
>JASHRP010000127.1 GCA_030037375.1 Bryobacteraceae bacterium
TTTGCATCGCCAGGCGCTGGCCGATTCCGGTAACGAACGCCTCCTTGGCGTCGGGAGCCCGCAAACGGAACGTGATCTTGCCGTCCGGGGAAACCTCCGGCGACTTGACCGGCGCGCCGCGCCCCGGCCCCGCCTGACCGCAAGCCAAAGCTGCGGCGACGATCCCGAGTATCAAGTTTTTGAGTTTCATGGCGCCTCCCTATCGAGCCGTACTCAAGTCTACTACCGTCCCGGCGGTATGGCTCTCCCATCCCGCTCGATGTTTCATATAGAAGGGGTGATTGGATGAAAATTGAAACCGTGGGCGCGGTATTGCTGCTGGCCGGAACGGTCGCGTTCGCTCAGGACGCCGAACGCGGAAAACTGTACGGAGCCTGGCAGGCGCAGGAGCAGGGTTCGGATGCGGGGGTCTGGACAATTCAGGAGCAAGGCTCCGGCCTGCGTCTGACGAATTCGCAGGGCGACCGGAAGATCTCCGAGATCGTTTGCGACCTCGGTAAAGAATGCGAGGTCAAAGACGCCGGCAAGAAGGTGAAAATCACGATGTACTTCAACGGCCCGAAGCTGGTGATCATGGAGACCAGGGGCGAAGAGGTTCTCAAGCGCCGCTTTGGCATCGCCGCAACCGGAGACGTTCTGGAGCTCGAAAACATTCCTATCAGTCCCAGCGGCAAGACCGAGACCATCCGGTTTACGCGTGCTGCCGCAACCACGGCCGTGAAATAATCGCGTCCCCGCGCCGGACAGATTCGGTCCACAATAGGTGTGGATGCACAGGCTCGCATGGTTCCTGCTGGGCGTGTTATCGCTGCTTTTGGTGATCGCGGCGGCGGGGGCGATCACGCTGCGCGGCGCGCACGGGTTTAGCGCGAACCAGAAGCCGACGGCGGCAGAGCGGTGGGCCGCGCGTCTGATTCGCAACGCCGCGATTCCCGTGGACGCCAAGGCGGCCGCGAATCCAATTCAGGCGACGCCAGACGTGCTCGCGGAGGCGCGGGCGCACTGGGCGGACCACTGCGCCTCCTGTCATGCGAACGACGGCGGCGGAGATACTCTGATGGGCCGCAACCTGTACCCGCCGGCTCCGGACATGCGTCTCCCGGAAACGCAGAACATGACGGATGGGGAGCTGTTTTATATCATCCAGAATGGAGTCCGGCTGACCGGAATGCCCGCATGGGGCGCGGCCGGATCGGCGCACGATGCGGAAGATTCCTGGAAGCTGGTACTCTTTATCCGGCACTTGCCCTCACTGACCTTCGAAGAGAAGAAGCAGATGGAGCAGTTGAATCCCAAGGGGCCGGAAGATCGCAAGGAAGAAGAGGAAGAAGAAAAGTTCTTACGAGGAGAAGATACCGATGCACCGCAACATGAAAACCATCATCACTAAAGCGAAGGCCGGCGCCACTAAAGCCGCCGCCGTATTCGCGGCGATCCTGCTTATGGGCGCAATGGCCTTTGCCCATGAGGGATTCGATCACGTAACCGGGACCATCGCCAAAGTCACCGGCAGCGTCGTCACGGTCAAAACCAGCACCGGGAACGTCGATGTAACCCTGGACGCGAAGACCGAGATCACGCGGAACAATCAGAAGGCGCAGGTCGCGGACTTGAAGCCCGGTACTAGAGTGGTGATCGATATTCCGGAAGGCGCGAAGGACAAGATCGCGCACTCAGTCAAGCTCGGCGTTTCGGCGCCAACGCACTGACCCGCTTTGCTAAAATAAGGCTGCGCTTCAATACTTCCAGTGCGGCAGTTGCTTCATTGGCGGCAATCACTTCAGTGAGGAGTTAGGGTCCGGTACAACATGGCGGTCACAGGTGCGGGTTTAGAAGGCATTATTGCCGCGGAGTCGAAGATTTGTTTTATTGACGGCGACGCCGGCGTCCTCAGCTATCAGGGATACGACATCCGTACGCTGGGTGAGCACGCCACATTCGAAGAGGTGGTCTTCCTGCTTTGGAACGGGCGGCTCCCGAAGCAGGCGGAGCTCGATGAGCTTCAGGCCGGGCTGCTGGAATACAGAGAGCTTCCCGCGCCCGTCGCCGCGTTCCTCAAAGGACTGCCGAAAGACGTATTGCCGATGGCGGCGTTGCGAACCGCGGTTTCGATGCTTGCGCTGTACGATCCTCTGGCGCAGGATATGTCGCCGGTGGCCAACAAGACCAAGGCGCTGAAGCTGATGGCGCAGACCGCGACGATCGTTACTTCGCTCGACCGGTTTCGCAAAGGGAATCCGGTTGTGCCGGGCGATCCAAGGCTCGGCTTTGCGGCGAATTTCCTGTACACTCTGAGCGGCAAAAAGCCCGACGAAGTCATGGAACGGGCGTTCGATGTCGCGCTGGTTCTTCACGCCGAGCATGAGCTGAACGCGTCGACGTTCGCCGCGCGCGTTACCGCCGCGACCCTTTCGGACATGTATTCCGCGGTTACATCGGCCATCGGCGCGCTCAAAGGTCCGTTGCACGGCGGCGCGAATGAGGACGTGATCAAGCTGCTGCTCACTCTGAATTCGCCGGAAGAGGGCGTCGCGAAAGCCACGGATATGCTCGCCAACAAGGTCAAGATCCCGGGTTTGGGCCATCGCGTGTATCACACGCTGGACCCCCGCGCGGTGTTCCTGAAAGATATGGCCAAGGAACTGGGCGAACGTACCGGCCACGTCAAATTGTATGAGATTTCGAACGCGATTCAAGCGTATGCAAAGCAGGCCAAGAACCTGAACGCCAATGTCGATTTCTTCTCGGCCAGCACTTACTATTCCCTCGGCATCCCGGTGGATCTGTTTACCCCCGTGTTTGCGGTCAGCCGCATGTCCGGATGGACGGCCCACATCCTGGAGCAGTACCACAACAACCGTCTGATCCGGCCTCGCGCGGATTACACGGGCGAGACGCCTGGTAAGGTCTGGGTTGATATCAAAGATCGCTAACCCGTGTACGATCTCTCATTCTTTCGCGCCAATCTTGACGCCATCGCCACGCGTCTGGCGGATCGCGGCTTCACGCTGGACGTGGAGTCGTTCAAGAAGCTGGATGCCGACCGGCGCGCGGCTCTCGCGGAGTCTGAGCGCTTAAAGGCTCAACGCAATACTGAGTCGCAGGAAATCGGGAAGCTCAAGAAGGCCGGACAGGATACAGCCGCGCTTCAGACAAAGGTTCGCGAGATGGCGGACCGCATGACGGAACTGGATCAAAAGGCCGAAGCGCTGGATGCGGAGTTTCGCCAGATGATGGCGGGCGTCCCGAACACGCCGCATGCTTCCGTGCCAACCGGGAAAAGCGCGGAAGACAACGTCGAGGTTCGGCGCTGGGGCCAGCCGCGCGAATTTGCGTTCACCCCGAGGGCGCATTGGGACCTGGGTCCAGAGATCGGCATTCTGGATTTTGATCGTGCCGCGAAGATTACGGGAGCTCGATTCGCGGTGTATTGGGGGTTGGGCGCGAAGCTGGAACGGGCGCTGATCAATTTCATGCTCGACGTGCATACGCGGCATCACGGCTATACCGAAGTCTTGCCGCCATTCATGTGCAACAAGGATAGTTTTTACGGCACCGGGCAGTTGCCGAAATTCGAGCAGGATCTGTTCAAGATCCAGGGAACGGACTACTATCTGGTCCCCACCGCGGAAGTGCCGGTGACCAACCTGCACCGCGACGAGACGCTGGATCTCGAAAAACTGCCCATCAAGTATTGCGCTTACACGCCGTGCTTCCGCAGCGAGGCGGGGTCTTATGGAAGAGATGTGCGAGGGATTATCCGGCAGCACCAATTCCAGAAGGTCGAGCTGGTGAAATTCGCAAATCCCGAGAACAGCTATGAAGAGCTCGAATCCCTGACGCGCGACGCGGAAGATATTTTGCAGCGTCTCGGATTGCCGTATCGCACCGTAGTACTGTGCACCGGCGACATGGGCGCGAGCTCCGCGAAGACCTACGACATCGAAGTGTGGCTACCGGGGTTGAACGAGTACAAAGAGATTTCTTCCTGCTCGAATTTTGAGGCC
>JASHRP010000128.1 GCA_030037375.1 Bryobacteraceae bacterium
CCAATTGTAGAAAGCATCCACCGGCTCATCGACGGTCTGCTCCGGCGATAGAGCGATCGCAAGCGGCAAGTCCGTCCCGGCGCCCACGGCAACCGGCGGATTACCGGACGCGTCCGTCACTTGCGCAACGCCATCGCGCACCCACACTCGCGCGGGAGCTGAATCGATACGATAAATACCGCTTTGCGGGAAACGCACCTGCCAGTCGCGATACATTAAGGTGACGCAAGTGCCATCCTGTGGCATGCCGGAGTCAACCATGGCGGACCCTTTGAGCAATTCGACTCGTGTGTCATCGAGCGAATTCGAAATCATGCGGACGGCGCTGTCCTGGTCCAGACGCAGGATCACGCCGGGAGTCAGGAGCACCTCCGCCCGGCCTTGCTCTGTGCGAAGCTCCGCGCCCTGATCGAGAAACGCGAACTTTCCAAGGCGAGTTTCGAGCGGTTGATCGTTGACGTAAACCGATCCCTCGACGAAATGGATCACCCCAGAATGCGCGGCGATTACCGCTTGGCCGCTCGCTGAGACGGCCACGGAAGTCAGGACTAGCGCGAGCGCTCCCCCAAAACGCATGATGTCACACTCCCGCTTCAGTATCCGGCCTTAGGAGCGTCCCGGTCAAGAAAAAAAGAAATCGGCTGTATCTTACTGGAATACTTGCAGATCGGAGGCAACGCCACTAATGCGTCAGCGAATAGATAATGTAGTTGATTCCGTAACGATAGGCGAGCGTGGTCATATCGGCGGGATACTCCGGTGCGTCGGCGTATTCCCAAGCGTCGCCGATATCCGTGTTGTAATTCACCGCGACCACCATGCGTCCCTTATCGTCGTTAATGGCGTCCCACTGGGGCGTTGTTCCTGCGGGCTGACGGACCTGGCCTCCGCGAATGTGCCGAGTGCCAGGTATAAAGGTAAGGTCTTTCTGCTCGATGTCGTAAAGTACGTGCATCACGGAAGCATTCATTTGGATTTGTTCAATTGCGTGACCGGGCAGCACCCGGTTCATGGTTTCCGCAAAGACATCCCATTCCTGTTCCCCGGGTCCCCAGAAATCGTCGACCATCAAAAACCCGCCCCGGTCCAGATACTCGCGCAGCTTCATGCATTCGGCGTCGCTCAGGTCCCAATAGCCGACCTGGGTCGCGTAAATCCATGGGTAGTCGAAGATCCGGTCATCGGTTAAGCCGAGGTGCACTGGCTCACCGACTTGAAATCGCGTAAGGCGCTGAAGCCCGAATGAAAAGTGGTTATCGGCGTCGGGCCAATCCTGCGCCCACCAACCGCTAGCGCGCCCGGTTCGCGAAACGAAAGCGCCGAATCCCCGACGGCGGTACGGCAGATCGGTGTATTCCGTGCGGACGAAGTGGAACTCGCCGGTTTTTGGGAATTCCGGAACAAAGCTTTCGCCCCGTCCGAAGTCGCCTCCAAAGCCGAAGCCCCCGCCGAATTGCGCCATCAGGGTGACCGCGCACGGCAACACGGCAGCGAGGATCAGCGCAAGCCGCCAGGTCAGCCTCTTCATTGCTTCCTCATTATACTGGCCTTCTTTTTGTTCGACGGGCAAGCGAGCTGGGAGGTTTGCCTATTCCGAGATTTGTTCCAGCGCTAAATTGCGAGTTCTAGGACCGAAGCCCGCGATTACAGTGGTCATCACAACCATCGCAAGTGCAATAAACGCCGCGACCGCGGGAGCGCCGCCCCTGACCAGCAGGAAATTGATCACCAGGCTAGCGCAGGCCGCGCTGACGCGGCTCCAACTGTAAACGAATCCGACGGCGCGGGCGCGCACACGGGTCGGGAACAGTTCGCCTTGGTAGTTGTGGAAGGCGAAGGACATCCAATTGTTCGCTAGCGTGACTGCCACGCCGAACACGATAATGAGCACCGCGTCGGACTGGTTGGCGAATAGCGTGGCCGAAACGGCGATCGCGATTCCGGCGGAAACAATCTGCCACTTGCGCTCCATTCGGTCCGCGACCAGCATTCCCAGAAACGGGCCCACCGGGTTTGCAATCGCGATGATGAACGCGTATTTCTGGCTGGTGGTGACGAAGATTCCCTTGGCGATCAGCAGCGTCGGCACCCAGGAGCCAAACCCGTAAAACGCGATCGTCTGCATCAGGTTGAAGACGGAGAGCACCAGCGTCCGCCGAGCGTATGGCGGGCGAAGCAACTCGCCGAAGTTTCCGGACTTCGGCTGCGCCGGAGCGATTTCGCGCGCCGGCTCGGGCAGCGGAGCTCCAGTATCGCGAACCGCGCTAGCCTCCAATTCCGCGAGCAAGAGCTCGGCTTCCTTCTCGCGACCATGTACCGCCAGCCAGCGCGGGCTCTCCGGCAAACGACGGCGCAGCCACCACACGATGATCGCGCCGGTCGCGCCAATCAACGTGACCCAGCGCCATCCATCGATCCCAAACGGCTGCCGCGGCACCAGCAGCCAGCCGAAAAGCGCCACAATCGGCACGGCGCAGAATTCGAGAAATTGGTAAAACGCGAAGGCTCTTCCACGGGCCTCTGGCGGCACGATTTCGGGCAGGAACGTATCGATGGTGACTTGCTCAAGGCCGACGCCGATTCCGGCGACAAATCGCCAGAAATCAACCCCCGCAGCGGAGCTTTGCATCGCCATAATGCCGCTGCAGATCGAATACCAGAGCAGCGAGAAGACAAAGATGGAACGGCGCCCCAGGCGGTCCGCCACATAACCGAAGCCCACGCAGCCGAGAAACATCCCCGCGAAGTTGCACGAGACGAAGAAGCCGATCGAGTCGATGGCGAAGAATCCGGAAGGCGTGCTGGTGAATAAGTGGCTCGCCACCAGGCCGGGTGTGATGTAGGTGGCGAGGAAGATATCGTAAAGCTCGAATGCGCCGCCGAGCGAAATCAGCACCACCAGATTCCACAAGCTGCGCGAAAAGGGCAGCCGGTCGAGCCGGGCGGCAACGTTGCCCTCTGACGTGAGCACCGGTCTAGTGTATGGGATCGCGGATGGCCTGCGCTACACGATCGCCCATTTCTTCTGTGCCGATGCAATGCGTGCCGGGCTCGAAGATATCGGGCGTGCGATAGCCCCGGCGCAACACGGCGCGGACGGTCTGTTCGATGCGCTCGGCTTCCTGCGGCAGATCGAAAGTATCGCGGAGCATCATGGCGACCGAGAGAATCGAAGCCAAAGGATTGGCTCGATCCTTACCGGCGATGTCGGGAGCCGAACCGTGAACGGGCTCATACAAACCCTTCTTGCCATAGCCGACCGACGAGGACGGCAGCATGCCGATGGAGCCGGTGAGCATGGCGGCTTCATCCGAGAGAATATCGCCGAACGTGTTCTCCATCACCATCACGTCGAACTGGCGGGGATCGCGGACCAGGGCCATGGCCGCTGCGTCGACCAGCAGGTGGCGCAGTTCGACATCGGGATACTCGCTGCCAACACGGATCATGACCTCGCGCCACAGCGCGCTGGCTTCGAGAACATTCGATTTATCGACCGAGCAAACCTTCTTGTGTCGCTTACGTGCGCATTGAAACGCCGCATGCCCGATGCGCTCGACTTCGGGCTCGGTGTATCGCATGGTATTGAAGCCGCGCCCCCGCGGTTCGCCGTAGTAGAGGCCGCCATTGAGTTCGCGCAGGATCATCAGGTCGAGCCCTTCGACTACTTCGCGTTTGAGGCTGGACGCGCCGATGAGCTCGGGGAATAGAAAAGCGGGGCGGAAGTTCGCGAACAGGTTCAGATCCTTGCGCAGGAGCAGAAGGGCGAAGCCCGCTTGCTGCTGCGGCGGACGCTGCTCGTCTTCGGGGATGCCCGATGCGCCATGAAGAATAGCATCGGCATCGCGGCAGAGCTGAAGAGTCTCAGGCGGAAGAGGATTGCCGCAGGCGGCATAACCCACGCCGCCGATCGGCGCCTCGACGAGTTGGTAAGAACGAGAATTGCCGAGAACGGCCTTGAGCGCCTTCACGCCCTGCGCGGTGACTTCCTTGCCGATCCCGTCGCCGGGAAGAATTGCGATTTTCATTTGCATCCGGGCCTGCTTATTTCAGCGGCAAAAGCCGAGCTCTCGGGCGGTCCGACCAGTCAATCGTCAGGATGGCTCCTGCCTCCAGTTCCGTGGAGCATTGGGCTATTGCTTGTACCAGCGGCTTGCACCGGGCCTCCGGCGTCAAAGGTTCGCCGCGCAGCAGGATCACGCTCGGCTTACCTTGGAGAGTATGGGCAAGAATCCTGGGAAAATCCAAGTCGCTGGTCACCAGAACAAAGCCGTGGTTCCGGGCGTAGTCGCAGATATCAGCGTCCGACGCGCTTGCGTGACCTACGGCAGACCAATGGACCGCTTCATGACCGGCCGTCTCGAGCGCGGAAACCCAGCGGTGCGTCAGATTCATGTCGGTGATAAAACGCATCCGTTCAGCTAGCGAGCCGAACTTCGCGTCCTTGCGCCAGGCTAGCCGCGAAAGACAAGGCCTCGCGAATATCTTCTTCCTCTAGGTAAGGGAAGTCGGCTAGCAAGTCCGCGGAGGAACGGCCGACTGCGATTGCTTCCACAATCATTCCCACGGTCACGCGCATGCCTCGGATACAGGGCTTTCCACCCATAATCTCGGGATTGATAGTGATTCGCCGGAGTTCCTGCACGTTGTCATGATAGCGTAGGATCGTCGGAGTGGGACCGATGCGATTGAAAGAAAAAAGGTCAGCAGTCGAGACTCACCAAGAAGACGTCGAACGTATCCGCAAAGAGATCAAGAGGAATGCCTTCAGCGATCGCTCACAGAGTGAGAGACTTCGGGAGTTCTCAGGATTGCCGGTCCGATGTTGACCGACTTAAACGACCTCGGTTACGATGTCGACAATCTAGATGATTTGAGGCATTGTCGAAAATCCTGGGAAACCGCTATACCTGTACTGGTTCGCTGGCTGGCCAGGATCGAGGACCCAAACGTCAAAGAAGGCATTGTTCGGTGCTTGTCTGTTCCATGGGCCGCGAACACAACGACACAAGCGTTGATCCAGGAGTTCAGAAGGTACGCAACGCTTCTTGCCGAAATGCCAGATCCCTGGGTTGGCAAGAGTCTGGGAGAGCTCTCCGAAGAGGAGAAACGCTCGGGCCGTTTCTTCTCTCTCGCCTGGGCTATCGGAAATGCTCTTTCCACCGTCGATGTGAAGGGATTCGAGAGCCAGATCATCGAGCTGTGTCGCGATGTCAAATACGGGTCGGCGCGGCAGATGTTAGTCCTCGGTCTTGGCGGGCTGCGGCGGTCGGATGCAGAGCAAGCGGCAATCGGCCTGCTCAACGACGAACAGGTCAACCTGCACGCCATTAGCGCGCTAGGAAAGATGAAATCTAAGCACGCCCTCTTTGCGCTCGAGAGTCTCCTTTCGGATAAGCGCGCGGCGATCCGAAACGAAGCTCGCAAAGCTATCGCTAAGATCACGCGCTCGTCTTAAGCAGGAGCTTGAACGGAAGGTTAAAACACAATTACAATCACGTGTTTTTTCCACAACGCCTGCACAGCCAAACTCCCGTAAACGACTGAAATTACGGGAGAAATTTCTTGTTGGAAACGCATTTTTGATCTTGCACTCGATTGGGGATCGGCGCATGATGAAGACGGTTCCAAGAGGTTCGAGGAACAGTGAGCCTGACGGGAAGTAGCGGATCCGGAACGACGATCCGTTTCGCGGCGGTACAAAAAATATTTCCGCGAGGCGGGGAGCGAAGGAAGATCGGGCAACTCGTTAAGGTAAGCGTTCCCGGCTGGATTCGGGTTGAGCGCTTCGATCCCGAGGGATCGAGAGGTCCTAGAGGGGAGCGGCGGTCCGGATACAAACGGGAAGTCTTGAGGCTGGACTTGGCAACGGGTTGAGGGTGTCGATCGTTGCTCGTCACGCAATCAAAAGGCGGGACGGGGACGGGAGTCCGAAGACCGAACGGGCCGCAGTTAGGTTTCAAGATCGTAGCGAAGATGCAGGCCGGGAGTATTGACCCGGCTGCGGGAACGGATCGAAAGGTTCGCCCTCGCCGCCGGAGAATGAAAGGCCGTATCGAGCTACGCGCTTCTATCGGAAAGGGTTAGCGGACGAGCACCAGCGCAATGATCCGCGGTCGGCCAAAACCGGCGGCGGGGAGCAAAGGGCCTACGTCACGTCGCTTCCGAATGCCACTTCTGAGCCGTGCATGCCGGCCGGAGAACAAACTGTTTCAGGGTCACTTGGAACCTTTTCTATTTGACGCGAACTTCCGCGTCCTCCGGTTCGTAAGCTAGAGTCATGAAGGC
>JASHRP010000129.1 GCA_030037375.1 Bryobacteraceae bacterium
ATCCCGTAAGTGCTGTGCACGTTGGCGATGTTGTCAAGATCCTCGCCGCCTAATGGCCGCTGCAAGTCGTAGTGAAGCGTCACCTTGGTCATTTAGTCTTCAGGTTAGCAGCCTGCGCGCTCGGGCGAATGCTGACCGAGCTTCCAGCGAATCTGACGGAGCATGCCCAGCCATACCTGAGCGTCGTGCTGGTCGAGATCAAGGCGGCGGATCAAACGCCTGATTTTAAGGCGAGTAGAACCCTCTACCGTGGCGTGAACATAGCCCGATCGGGCAAGAACTTCTTCGAGCAAACCCGTGATTCGTTCCTGATCTTCTGCCTTCGCGGCGCGCCTCCGGGGATCTTTAGCCGAGGCTCGCGCGGCCGCGGGCTGCCGGGCGATTTCATACAGGCATACCGCGACCGCTTGGCCCAGATTCATTGAGCCATGCTCTTCGCGGGTAGGGATTCGCAACAGCCAGTGACAATGGCTCAGATCCTCGTTCGACAATCCAAACTTCTCCGACCCGAACAGAAGCGCCACGTTGCCGGCCGAGAGGCGTTTGGAAATGAGACGTCCGCCGAGTTCCAACCGGCGTAGCGGATGCTCCAGCGCGCGGGGCCCCCGGGAGGTTGTGCCGACCACCAGATCGCAATCGGCGACAGCCTCGGCAAGATTCTCGAACTCCTGGGCATCGCGCAGCACATGCAGCGCCTTGACCGCGGATTTGGCTTCGCGAAAGGCGATCTCATACGGATTCACCAGGCGGAGATCGAAGAATCCGAAGTTGCTCATCGCCCTCGCGGCTGCGCCGATGTTCAAAGGGTTGCGCGGCGCGACCAGCACGACTTTGAGCGGGCTCACTTCAAGGAGCGAGTTCACTTCGAGCTTCGGTGTACCGCGTCGAGCACTCCGTTGATGAACGAGACGGATTCGTCGCCCGAGAATTGCCGCGCGAGCTCCAAGGCCTCGTCTATGACCACCGGCGCGGGAGTTCCAACGTCGGTCATCTCGTACACGGCCAGGCGCAGGATGTTGCGGTCGACGGCGGGCATGCGTTCTAATCGCCAGTTCTCGCTCTTCTCGGCAATGCGGCGGTCGATCTCGGGAGCCTGCTCGGCCGCGCCCCGTACCAGGGCTTCCATGAACTGATCGGCTTCCAGATCGCGGGGCTGATCCTCTTCACGAGGAGCCTCTTCGTTTGCAAGTGTGGTGTAGTACGACGCAATTGCCTCGCCGATCGGTTGCTTGCGCTGGTCCCATAAAAACAGAACCTGTAACGCTCGCTGGCGGGAGCGGTGGCGCGCGGGCATGCTAGCTCTTCGCGCCGCCCCGAGACGGCTTGCGGAAACGAGCCATTTCGATCGCAGTCATCGCCGCGTCGTATCCCCGATTACCGTGGGCGCCGCCGGCGCGAGCCTCAGCCTCGGCGAAGGTGTTGGTCGTGAGGACGCCGAACGCGATGGGCGTTCCCGTGTCGAGCGTCACTCGCTGTAGCCCCTGCGCCGCGGCCCCGGCCACGAAATCGAAATGCGGAGTCTCGCCCCGAATCACAGCGCCCAAGGCGATGATCGCGTCAAAGGCCTTCGCAAGTTTCAGCGACGCGAATGGAAGTTCGAACGCGCCGGGGACCCAAAATACCCGGCTGCTCTTGGCGCCCGCGACGGCCAGCGCTTCCTGCGCGCCGCTCAGCAGCTTTTCGGTAATTCCGGAGTTGAACCGCGATACTACAATGGCGAAGGACAAACCCTTCGCGTCGGCCTTCCACTGTGGGGTTTCGGCGGACATCGTGTGATAATCGAGGTACCGGCTCCGGCTTCATGATACCGCGCTTTGTCGCGGAGCCGCGCTTCATAGATAGCACCGAATGGATCCCTCGCGAATCCGAAATTTCAGCATTATTGCCCATATCGACCACGGCAAGTCCACGCTGGCGGACAGGCTGCTCGAGACCACCGGCGCGTTGTCGCAGCGCGAGATGCAAGCGCAGGTGCTCGATTCGATGGATCTGGAGCGCGAGCGGGGCATCACCATCAAAGCCCACGCGGTCCGCTTAAATTACCGCGCCAAAGACGGCGTCGATTATCAGCTTAATTTGATCGACACGCCCGGGCACGTCGATTTCAGTTATGAAGTCTCCCGCAGCCTGCAAGCGTGCGAGGGCGCGCTGCTGGTGGTAGACGCATCGCAGGGCGTGGAAGCCCAGACGCTCGCTAATACCTACCTGGCGCTCCATCACGATCTGGAAATCATTCCGGTGATCAACAAAATCGATCTGCCGTCGGCGGAGCCAGACCGGATCCGGGAGCAGATCGAGCACCTGATCGGCCTCGATGCAAGCGGCGCGTTGCTGGTGAGCGCCAAGAACGGTATCGGCATCGAGGATGTGCTCGAAGCGGTAGTGCATCTGGTTCCCGCACCTAAGGGTTCGCCTGATGCCCCGTTGCGGGCGCTGATTTTCGATTCGTGGTTCGATCCGTATCGTGGTGTGATCATTTTGACTCGCGTGGTCGAAGGGCGCTTGCGCAAGGGGCAGAAAATCCGGTTGTTTTCCAATCAGAGCGTTCATGAGGTGGAAGGGGTCGGGTATCAATCCCCGAAGCCGATTCCGTGCGATGAGCTGGCCGCGGGCGAGGTCGGGTTCATTTTCGCCAACATCAAGACAGTGTCCGATGCGCAAATCGGAGACACCATCATGGACCATGCGAATCCGGCCGCGGAACCTTTGCCTGGATTCGAGCCGCTGAAAGCGATGGTCTTTGCTGGTTTGTATCCGGTGGAGGCGCACCAGCACGGCGTCCTGCGCGACGCGCTCGAAAAGCTTCGATTGAATGACAGCGCGTTCAGTTATGAGCCCGAGAACTCGCTCGCGCTCGGGTTTGGGTTCCGGTGCGGCTTCCTAGGATTGCTGCATCTGGAGATCGTGCAGGAACGGCTGGAGCGGGAATTCGATATCGATCTGATCACTACCGCGCCGGGCGTGCGGTACAAGATCACCAAGCTCGACGACAGTGTCGTCGAGGTTGACAATCCGGCGAAATTTCCAAACCCCGCTGAGATCAAGCAGATCGAAGAGCCGATCATCGACGCGACGGTCATCACCCGTGAGGAATCGCTAGGCGAGATTTTAAAGCTGCTCGAAGAAAAGCGAGGCGTGCAGAAGAAGTTTGAGTATATCGGCACGGGCCGCGTACTGCTGCTTTACGAGCTGCCGCTGAATGAGATCGTGCTGGATTTTTACGACCGGCTGAAATCGGCCTCCCGCGGATACGCTTCCCTCGATTACCATTTGTCCGGCTATCGCGTCTCCAAGATGGTGAAGATGGACGTGCTGGTGGCCGGTGAGCCGGTGGACGCGCTCTCGATGATCGTGCACACGGACTTCGCGTACGACCGCGGCAAGATGCTGATCGAACGGCTGCGCAAGCTGATTCCGCGCCAGATGTTCGAAGTGGCCCTCCAAGCGGCGATTGGAAACAAGGTGATCGCGCGGGAGAACATTCCGGCGATGCGTAAGAACGTTCTCGCCAAGTGTTACGGCGGCGATATCACGCGCAAACGCAAGCTGCTCGAAAAGCAGAAGGAAGGCAAGCGCCGCATGAAGCGCGTCGGGAAGGTCGAGATCCCGCAGGAGGCTTTTCTAGCGGTCTTGAAAGTGAGCGGATCCAGCGAAGCCGAATAAGTTGAAGCGGGGCTCCGTTTCTAGGTCATTTCCTCTCTAAGCCTCTCTAGAAACCGCGCCACCTCCCGGGTGTCCTTCAAGAGATAGTGAGCATGAGTCGATCGAGCTGCTCCGACCTTCGCCGTCAGCCCCTCGGCCAGCGCGCGATATGCGCCCTCATCGGTTGCATCGTTGCCGACGTAGATCGGAAGGCTCGTGGGCGATTGCGACTGCCACAGGCGGCGAGCGGTTTCACCCTTGCCGCCGATTTCGCGCGGCAGAACTTCCCAGACGCAATCTCCACGGAGAATCTTCAAAGAGCCCTGGCCGGCTGTGGCGATGTTTTCCAGCAGTTGGCGGGCGTCGTTTATTTCGCGGTGGCCGGCGTTCCGGTAATGTACGGCGAAAGCGATGCCCTTGTCCTCGATCGCGATGCCCCTGGCGCCGTTCAAGCCCCGCGTCAACTCATGGCGCGCCTCCTGGACCATATCAGCGGCGGGCTGAGAAACGGCCGGTGTGGCCCTCTCCGCGCCATGCACCCCCAGGTATTTGACGCACGGAATGTCCACTAACGCAAGGACATCCGCCCGGCGGCGTCCGCTGATCACACAAACACGCGCTTTACGGTTTGCGGCGAGTGCTCTAAGAGCGGCTCTAGCCGAGCGGTCTATCTCCGCCTCCCCGGGCGTGTTCACCGTGGGGGCCAGGGTGCCATCGAAATCTAGGAAGAGTGCAAGCGAGCGCGCGGCGCGCACCCGCTCTGCAATAGCGGGCCAGTCATCCAGAAGACGAGGCGTCATGGTCTCGAAACCACGGCATAACGATCCTCCTCGCGAAGGCCCATCGAATAAGATGAACTCCGTTCCTCGACGCGGAGAGAAGCGAGCTCGGAGATCAGGCTGCCGGCCCAGCGGTAGATATTGTGCTCTCGAACGTAAGCACGCATCCTGTTCATGCGAGCGCGGCGTTCGTCGGGCGGCATCTCCAGCGCTCGGTGAATTGCGTCCGCAAGCGCCTCGGTGTCGTAAGGGTTGATTGACAGTGCGTCCGCGAGCTCATGGGAGGCTCCGGCGAAACGGCTCAGGATCAGCACTCCCCTCTCGCCTTCCTGCGCCGCCACGTATTCTTTCGCCACCAGATTCATTCCGTCGTGAAGCGAGGTGACCAGGCAGAGGTCCGCGGTGCGGTAGTAGGGCAGGATTTGATCGTGACTGTGGTGCTCCGGTAGGAACGCGATCGGCCGCCAGTCGAGGGTCTGGAAACGCTTGTTGATTCTGTCGACTTCGGCTTCGACCTCATCCATCAAATCCTGGTACCGTTTGATGTGAGTACGGCTGGGCGCGCCGATCTGCACTAGCGTGAATTGACCGCGATAAATTGGGTACTTCTCGAAGAAACGCTCGATGCCCAGCAGGCGCTCCGGAAGTCCCTTGGTGTAATCCACGCGGTCCACGCCGATGCCCAGCAGCGTCGTACCGGGACTTCCCGCCTTTCGCAGCAGATTCGCGCGTTCCAGGTAGTCATCTTCCTGGTCGCGGCGGTCAGCGCTGGCGCCCGGTGTCACGCTGATGGGGAAGGGATGCACATACGTCAGGTGCCCGCCGCGATTGACCGCGAAGTGTTCCCGGTCGATGCGCGATTCTAGCGCGCGGTCGACGGACTCGAGAAAGTTATTGCAATGGGATTGGATGTGGAAGCCGATCAAGTCTGCGCCCAGCAGGCCATCGAGCACCTCGCGCTGCCACGGACAAATCCCAAAGGCTTCGGGATTGGGCCAAGGGATGTGCCAAAAGATCGCGACGCGTGCGTCCGGGCGAGCGTCCTTGATCATGCGGGGTACCAGCGCGAAATGGTAGTCCTGCACCAGCACTGCCGGGTTTTTCTCATTCGCAGCTTCCGCCAAGAACGTATCCGCGAAGCGGCGATTCACGGTGTAATAAGCTTCCCAATCCTTTTCTCGAAACACGGGGCGCGTGTGCGCGATGTGGCACAGGGGCCACAAGCCTTCGTTCGAAAAGCCGAAGTAGAAGCCCTGTTCCTCCTCCGGGCTTACCCACACACGGCGAAGAGTGTATTCAGGATGATCGGGTGGCACGCGCAGACGATCGTCGGCGTCAACCGTTTCCGCATCGGCGCTGCCGGTCCCCTGCGCGATCCATGTTCCCTCACAGGCGCGCAGGACGGGCTCGAGCGCGGTTACCAAGCCGCTGGCCGGCACAACACACTCCACGCTTCCGTTGCGTCTCAGGTGCTCGTATGGTTCGCGGTTCGAGATCGCGAACAGCCGGCTCCCGCCCAGCTTGCTCTCCACCGCGATTCGCAAGCGTTCCGGCGTCCAGGTCGATTCAGCGTGGTAGCGTAAGCGAGCTTCCTCTTCCGCCGCGGCTCGAGCAGCGGAGATGCTGGTGGCCAGACGGGCCGCCTCGCGCTTCAGAGGACCAAAGACGTTCTCTTCGGGCAGCTCCGGACCGACGCCCGCCTGGGCGCGGCCCGTACGCACGTCGCGCAACCAGATAGCCAACTTCTCCATAGGCTTGCCGAGCCCCCAACGCAGAACGAGAAGCGTCACCGGCACGATCAGCATGGTCTGAATCGCGACGCTCACTAGCGCCTGGCGCATCACCGCTGTGCTCTGGGTTTCGATGTAGCTAGCGTCGTGAAACACAGCCAGCGCGCCCAACAGCCCCGTGTCGCCGCTCAGCGGCATCGAGAACACATGCATCAGTCCTTGAGGCGACCTGAAGTATTCGCCTCCCGCGGCACCCTCTCGCGCAGAGTGGTCCACCACGTGAGGAAGTTCCGGCAGGCGCTCGCCAAGATGATAGGTGATCGCCACGACATGGTCGTTGCTGTCGTACACGGCCACACCGGCAACACGCTCATGGTCCCGGAACCGGTCGGTCAATTGTTGCAGCTCGCGATAGGATCGGGATGCAAGCAGCGGTTCCACGGATTTATCGAGGCTCTCAGCGAGCACCATGGACTGGCGGTCAAGATCCCGGCGAAGTCCACTCACTTCGCTCTGCGCTTGGTACAGCGCGAAGGCCAGCGAGGTCGCGCCAACCGCAAAGATTAGACACAGATTCAGCCGGATGGTGAGTCGCATCCGGCTTCCCATCCTGCAAGTAGCGGACCTTTGCAAAGCCCTAGAATCGCTTGACATCTGTGCTACGGTCGTCAGCCGCTCTCAATACCAGTCAAGTCTGATCCCTCGGATTCTGACAATGCACAGTTTTTGAGTTAGGGGCACTTTTTACTTGGGTTCGACGAAATTGTTACTGCCTCAAGCCCGCGACTTTAGGCGCGCGAGCCGCCCGGTGGCATCTATCCCCTACTCAAGGGTGCCGCATTCTGTTTTGGCAGGGCGATTGCGTCTTACGAGCCTGCCGGACCACCGGCCTTTTAATACAAGTAAGGAGTACAACCTAATGAAACGATTTATGCAGATCGCTCTCATTGTTTGCGCGACGTCTACTCTGGGGCTCGCGGAAAGCTGGACCGGGAAACTCGTTGACGCCAACTGCAAAAATCAGGCGTCTTCACCGGCAAATCCGGAAACGGCGGCAACCGCAAGTTGCGCACCGACCGCTTCCACGAAGGATTTTGCGATTCAAACCGCCGACGGCAAGGTCTACAAGCTGGACAGATCTGGGAACTCTAAGGCTGCGGCGGCCATGAAGAGCGACCCGACCAAAACGGACATTACAGTCAACGGATCGCTGGAAGGGCAGACGCTGAAGGTAGACACACTCGACTTGCGTTAGGAATGCCTATATCAGCGCGAGGCAAGCTCGGGCGCTACTGTGGCGACTCTGTGAAGCGGCCCCACCGGCGCTCAGCTTGCCCAAGCAGGTGGATGGCGAAGGTGATGTATGCGAATTTGCTTATTGTTTTGCCTGCTAGCGGCGGTCGCCTTAAGCGCGACGGCGGCTGATGAGTTGCACATGCGAGACGGCTCCGTTATCGTCGGCACATATGTGGGCGGGACGGACAAGGCAGTCTACTTTCAGCACGCGCCCGTGGGAGCCGATATGTATCCGCTATTCATGGTGGAGAGCGTCAAGTTTAACGCGACTCCCGCCATCACTCCTGGAGCTTCCCTGAACGGTTCGACTAAAGCCCCTCCAGCAAATGGGTCTTTCGGATTCGCCAAGACCATAGCCGCGCGGATACAGTGGGCTGCCGCATTACTTCTTCCGGCGCGATTCGCCGCCCAGGGGTTCAAGTAAGCCTCTATCTTCGGTGCAGCTCGCCGCACTTGCGGGAAACAGTTCTGCCACGGGATTGCTCTCTTCTCACGCGGCTCTTCTATGCGCCGCGCGAATTCGATCCCACGGGAGGCGGCGCGGAATGGCTCAGTTGAAATCAAACACCGAGTGGATTCAATGGGGGAAAGAGGATCCCCTGTGGGCCGTGGCTTCGTGTCCCGAAAAGCAGAAGCAAGGAGACAAGCCGTGGACTGACGACGAGTTCTACGCCTACGGCGCCTCAAACTGGCGGGACTTCTTCGAACAATGGGTGCACTACGGCCTCGAGCGCGAGAGCTGCCTCGAGGTCGGCTGCGGAGCAGGACGCTTTACCCTTCAACTCGCCTGCGTCTTCGACAGAGTCGAAGCGGTTGACGTATCTAAGAATATGGTCGAGTATGCGCGAGACAAGCTCGGGCTGACCAACGTCACGTTTTCGGTGATTGACGGAATCCACTTGCCGCAATCGGATTGCTCCGTCAAAGCCGTTTTTTCGACGCACGTGCTCCAGCACCTGGACGCGGCGGAGCTGGGATTTTCCTATTTTCGGGAATTCTATCGGGTTCTGGATTGGGGCGGGACGTTGATGGTGCACCTGCCTCTCTATCAAATTCCAGCATACGGAGTTACGGGCGCGGTGATGCGCCGCATGTACTCCGTCTACCGGTGGCTGGGGCAAGCGCGGGCCGATGTGAGAAGACGCGTGTCGGCGAAGACCATGCGCCGGACCCCATATCCAATGGATTCTTTATATAAACACTTGAATGCGGTAGGGTTCCGGAATGTCGAGTTCCGGATCTTTCCGACGAAGATAAACGGGGATCTCCATCCGTTCGTGTTCGCCGCAAAATAGAAGGCTGCGTTCGCGAGCCCGCTGAAGAGACAGTTGCGCCCAACAAAAATGGGAAGCGACCCGGTAGTTTTGCGGTCGCATTCGGTAAACATTGCCGGTCCCATAATCCTCGCGGCGCGAGTCGCGCTTGCCTGCGGTGCAGCGAGACCTTCTAGTTACGCGATGTGACCCCGTCCAAAGTGAGAAACGGCAATCGCCTTGCAGAGCCGTTAGGTCAACTTAAAACGAATCCGCGGCGTTCCGCCTCAGCAGCAGTGTCGTGGTTTGTGATCTTTGAAAAAAGCCAGCTCCCGTTGGAGCGGGAGCCGGCTCTCGGATACAAACGGTGAAGTCGGTACCCTGTTCTGCGTCTTCAGTGTACCTCACCGCGAGTCCAGTTTGATTGGTTTCTCCGGGTGAGGTTTCTCCCAGTTCGATATTCGTGTGCGTTCGTTTCTAATCACTCGACCGCGCGCGGACTCGGCTTGAAATCACTTTGATCGGCACGGCGGGTACACGTGTGCCTTGACCTGTCTTCTTTGAGATTGGTTTTGGACCTCTCGCGAAACGTGTTCGTTTCAGAACCCGGAACGCTTAAACGTTTTGAGCCTGGTGCGCTTACAGCGTGCCGGCTAGTGAGGGGTTTCGGATGGTTGTATGTTCCTTTTGCGAACGCGCGAATCCACAGTTCCGTACCGCGCTCGCGCCGGTTCGCGCTTTGATTGTCTTGTCGGCGTTTTGCGGAGTTGGGTGCGGGCAAACGGCGCTGAGCCTGTCATCCGGGTCCGGCAGTCCAGGGCAAGCGGTGACGTTGAATCTCTCCTTATCCGCGACCGGAACTGCTCCTTCGGCGCTGCAGTGGACGGTCAGCTACTCAACATCGGATTTCTCAAGTGTGGCGATAGCGGTCGGTGCCGCGGGTAGCGCGGCCAACAAGTCGGTCACCTGCAACTCGGGTGCAGGGGCAATCAAATGCGTTCTCTGGGGATCCAACTCCACGGCGATCTCGAATGGAACGGTGGCAACCGTGGTTCTTACCATCGCGAGCTCTACTAAGGACACTTCGTCCGCGGTCGCCGTCAGCAGCAGTGTCTCTTGTTCCGGGGTCGGGAGCGAGCTCACGAGTTCCGCCGTGGGCGCGACCGTGACCATCGTGCAAGCTCAAACCTGGAGCATTTCAGGAAGCATCAGTCCCGCGGCAAGTGGCAGTGGCGCGACGGTCACGCTCAGCGGTGCGTCCAACGCCTCTACCACTGCCAATAGTTCCGGGAACTACTCATTCACTGGCCTGGCGAACGGATCGTACAACGTGACGCCGAGCAAGTCGGGATTCACGTTTTCGCCGGCAAGCACGCAGGTGACGGTCAACGGCTCGAACCAAACGGCGGCGAGCTTCACGGCGTCTTCCTCCAGCGGGCCTCCCTTGCGAAACAACTTCGGCGGATTTTTGGGGATGCAATTTACGGTAGGATCGAGCCCATTGCTGGTGTCGTCGGTTGGGCGCATTTGCGTCGCCGGAAACTCGGGAACTCACACTGTGGAACTCGCGAGTTCGAGCAGCGGAGGCGCGGTTCCTGGAGGGTCGGCAACGGTGAACATGCTGAACTGCACTGCAGGACAGTTCGTGTATGCCACTCTGAGCTCTCCGGTTATATTGCAGTCAGGCTCCAGCTACTACCTGGTCAGCGACGAGCAATACGGAGGAGATCAATGGTATGACCTCGGTTCGATTCCGCCGCCCGCGGATGTCTCTGTCACGAACGCGGTTTATTCAAGCGGTTCCGGCTGGTATCCGGAAGGCGGAGCGAACATGTCTTACGTGCCGCCGAGTTTTCAATACACGGCGGAGAATACATCTGTACCGCAGTTCGTGACTGCATTTAACGCGGGCGCCGCACTCCGTAACAACTTCGGCGGATATGTGGGGATGGAGTTGACTGTGGGATCGAAGCCGCTGGTGGTGTACTCGGTGGGCCGCGTGTGTGTGTCCGGAAATTCTCAATCGCACGTTGTGGAATTCGTCAACGCCTCGACGGGAACCGCGGTCGCTGGGGGATCGGCTACTGTCTCAATGTCCGGATGCCAAGGCGGTCAGTTTGTATTTGCGGCCCTGAACCCTCCAATTACTTTGCCCGCCGGCGGGAGTTACTGTCTCGTGAGCTTGGAATCGTACGGCGGCGATGAATGGTACGATACCGGCTCCATCACGACGACCGCAGTCGCCACCGTGAGCAACTCGGTTTATTCTTCCGGCAGTGGCTGGTACCCAATTGGCGCGGTGAATACCTCCTATGGGCCGGTGAGCTTCCAATACGATCCGCCGTTTGTACTCCAGTACAACTTGAGCGGCAGCACGTTACGAAACAATTACGGCGGTTGGGTGGGCATGAAATTCACGACGAGCGCGAACGGCATGACTGCCAGCTCACTGGGGAGAATTTGCGTAAGCGGAAACACCGGCGTGCATGAAGTGATGTTGGTACAGGCGTCCAATGGCCAGGCTGTTTCCGGCGGCTCGGTTTCCATATCCATGTCCGGATGCGCGGCAGGCCAGTTCTCCTACGCGCCCCTTTCGAGTCCAATTACCTTGCAGCCGAACACGGCATATTATTTGGTCAGCGAAGAAACTTACGGTGGCGATCAATGGTATGACGTTAGCGGCGTGGCCACTACGTCGGGCGGCGCCGTAAGCGGCGCGGTGTACTCGACTGACAGCGTGAATTGGTATCCGGGTGGAGCAGTGAACACGTCTTACGTTCCCCCCAATCTTCAATAGCACACAGCAATAGCGCGCGGGCGCACGTGTTTGGTGGAATGGCCAATGCACAAGCGCACCAGCGCTCATAAGAAGTCAGGCCATGCTCAATCGCCGCTGGTTATTCGTTGTTCGTGAACATAGCGTGAAACCTCGAAGTGGAACGCGAAATGCTATAAGCAGCCGAGTGAAACGAACTTGATTCGGAGCGTCTCTCAACGTTTGACCCCGCGCTGGAGAGAACGGTCGTGGGATTACTGTAGTGTCCGCCCGGGTTCTGCGTAGAGCCTGAGGCAATTCCGCAAGAGATGCAGGAATGTAGTCCGAACCTGCATTTAGCCGCACGGACCCCAAAAGGGCGGTAGCCTGCCCGAATTCGATCAAAAATTTGAAACGCACATCGTACGTGTGTAAGGAGAGAGATGCCATCTTCGACCGGCACACCACAGGCGGTCCAATGGTTCGCATTGCGAGTCAAGAGCAACCGGGAAAGAGTCACATCGCTTGCACTATCTGGGAAAGGATTCGATGTCTTTCTTCCGACCTATCGAAGCCACGAATCGGAGAGAGCCAAGCCCCTGTTCCCTGGCTATCTATTCAGCCGCTTCGATGTTCGACGCCGCCTCCCCGTTCTCACGGTGCCTGGAGTCGTGCATATCGTAGGGACCGGGAATAATCCGATCCCCGTGGATGAAGAGGAACTGGAATCAGTCCGAATCGTCGTGAACTCCGCGGTCGCGCTAAAACCGTGTGCGGCGTTTTCCGTCGGAGACTTGGTCCGCGTCGTCTCCGGACCGCTTTCGGGCGCGCGAGGAAGCGTCACCGGAATCACAAGCCAGCGATTGGTGGTCAGTATCACTTTGCTCCAGCGTTCTTTATCGGTCGAGTTGAACCCGCGATGGATCACAGTCGCGAGCCGGTTGGCCGATGGTTCTGTCACTCCCTCAGGATTGGCGGCTTCGAATTTTCGCAGTGCGGTGGTTTTATGAAGCTTTTCAGTCTCATTCTTTTTTCGCTGATCGTATGCGTGTTTCTCCACGCCGGGCCCGATTCCGCAAACCGTCCCGCGGACGTTCCCGGCAGTTACATTCTCGGACCCAACGATCAGATCACAGTCGACGTGCTCGAGCTGCCCGAGTTTAATGGTAAGACTTACCGCATCGATTCGGGAGGGTCGGTAAGTTTGCCGCTCATCGGCCGTTTGCAGGCCGCTGGAATGACTCTCACGCAGTTCGAGGCGGAAGTTAAAACGCGTCTCATGTCACAGGTTCGCAATCCGCATTTGGTGACGGGCTTGGTCGAGACTAGGAGTCAACCGGTATCGGTCATGGGAGCAGTGAACACTCCCGGCACTCAGCAACTCACCGGAAACCGGACTCTGTTCGACGTGCTCGCAATGGCGGGAGGCCTCAAAACCGACGCCGGAGACGAGATCAAAATAACTCGGGTTCCTGCCGAGGGCCCTCTTCCGCTGCCAAGCGCCGTAACGGATTTGGCGACCGGCGATTCCGTCGCGGAGGTCAGCGTCCGTGATGTTGTGGAGCTTCGTGATCAAAAGTTCAATATCCTGGCACACCCTCGCGACGAGATCTCGGTCGCGCGGGCCGAAGTTGTGTACGTGGTCGGCGACGTCAACAAGCCCGGCGGATTTACGCTGTCGCAACGCCGCACGATTACCGCTGTTGAAGCCCTCTCCCTTGCGGAGGGCCCGACACATACCGCGGCGCCCCAGCACGCCCGGATCCTGCGGATCTCCTCCGACGGAGCGCCGACCCGCCAGCAGATACCGATCGATATGAATAAGGTTCTGTCGGGCAAGATTTCGGATGTCGAATTGCAGCCCAAAGATGTTCTCTTTATCCCCGACAATACGGCCAAACGCGCAAGCGTGAAGGCAGCGGAAACGGCGCTGGCCACAATTTCGGGCCTGATCATTTGGCGGGGGCTCTAAAACATGGCGATTGTTCCAACGCACAGAGACAGAGGAGGGCGTGGATTGAACTCGGTTCGAACCACGCCGCCGCCCTATCCGCCGGTCCAGTTGACGACCGTTCACCTGCCTGATAATCGGCCGGTCAACTTCTTCCAGGTGCTGCGAACGCGCAAGTGGCAGTTGCTCGGATGCCTGGTGCTGGGAGCGCTAGTGGGCGCGCTTGCCGTTTGGCGCCGTCCCTACGTCTATCAGGCGCGTACGCTGCTAGAACTCGAAGATTTGAACCAGAATGTGCTCAATTCCAGGGACGTAAATCCGTCGGCGACGCTGGATAACTCTTCGGAAACTTACATCAACACGGAAGCGCAAATCCTGCAGAGCGGACCGGTGTTCGAAAGAGTGGCAAAGAAGCTGAACGAAGACGCGGCGGATGGCCCATGGGATCCTCCCATCACTGCTCAAGAGATTGCCCGAAATGTGCGCGTGCGAACGCACGAGACCGACCGCATCCTGGAAGTCTCCGTCGACTCGACCGATCCTCGCCGCGCGGCTGCAATCGCGAACAGCATGACCAGTGAGTTCGTAAAGCAAGATCTGGAGTCGCGAGTCGAGGCAGGCCGGCAAACCTCGGCCTGGCTGAGTCAGCAACTCGACGAACTCGGAAACAAGCTGAGGAGATCCGAGGAAGATCTCAGAAGCTTTACTGTCAAAGAAAACCTTCTGGTCGACAGCTCCGACGGCCGCGTGGTTGAAACCGGTCTTCACCAGGCGCAAGACGAACTCGCGCGCGCCCAGGCGGATCGGATCGCCAAGCAAGCCGCCTTGGAAGGGTTGAGCCAAGGTGAAGGGCCCAGCCAGGGTACGGATTCGCAGTCCGGACTCCTCGGCGATCCAACGCTCCAGCAATACGAGGTCGAGTTGACGACCTTGCGTAAGCAGTTGGCCGACTTGGAGGCGACGTACACTCCCGACTACTACAAAATCCCTCCCGTGCGGGCTCAAATCGCCGCCGTCGAGCAAGCCTACGACCGGCAGCGCAAAGCAGTGCTGGATCAAAAGACAAAGGATTATCGAGCCGCTGAGCTTCGCGAAAAAATGCTCCAGAGCCGATACGACAGGCAGTTCAAGGCGACCGCCAACGAGACCGCGGATATGGTTCAGTACGAAGCACTTAAAAACGCTGTCGATCTGAATCGCAACATCTACAGCGAGATGCTTCAGAAGGCGAAGAGCTGGAGCGTCGCATCGGCGATGCAGACCAGCAACCTGAGGGTGGTAGAACCCGCGAGCGTGCCTCTGTTTCCGAGCCGGCCTAATAAGCCGTTGATCGCCGGGCTAACGTCGATGGGCTTCCTTTTTGTGGGCATTGTTTGGGCCCTGAGCCACGCCGCCAACGACCGCAGCATCCATGAGCCTGGCGAAGCTCAATATTTTATGAGATCTCCGGAGCTTGGCGTGATTCCCTCCGCCAACTCCAAACCCAGCCTTTATGGTTATGCACGGCGCCGGCTCTGGCGGCCCGACACAAGCCCGCTCGAGCTAGCGGCCTGGGATCAGAATCTATCTCTGATCGCGGAATCCTTCCGTTCAACAACCGCTTCCCTCCTTCTGCCCGCTAAACAGTTGGGCGTGATCTTGGTCACTAGCCTCAATCCCAGCGATGGAAAAACGACCGTTGCCAGCAACCTGGCGATCGCGCTTGCATGTTCTTCGCGTCGCGTATTGCTCATCGATGCCGACCGCAAGCGCGGCAAGTTGCACACCTTCTATCAGCGCCCGAATGATCGAGGCTTAAGCGATTTGCTGGATATGGATTCGTCACACGACGTTACCGAGCTTATTCAGGACACGCCCATCCCGAACCTTTACATTCTCCCCAGAGGCAATGCGACTCCGGCCACTGGCGACCGGCTTTACTCCGACACGATGGCGTCGATCATTTCCCAGTGCCGGAGCGCGTTCGATCTTGTGGTCGTCGATACGCCTCCGGTTATGCTCCTGCCGGACGCACGCATCCTTGGCCGTTTGTCCGATGGAGTCGTTCTAGTCCTGCGCGCGGGCCGCGTCCGCTCCGACCGCATCGTTGCCGCCGAGCAGCGGCTACGCCGCGACGGCATTCCGGTCATCGGGACCATTCTCAACGACTGGAATCCGAAAGCAGAGAGGTACTGCGGGTAT
>JASHRP010000130.1 GCA_030037375.1 Bryobacteraceae bacterium
AGCGCCACAACCGCTGTGACCACAAGCGTCCGTGAAACCGATGTGTAGAGATTCATAGAAACACCGCTATCGTCGATTACATCCCGCGACTACTGAGCGGGTCCGCGGCCGCCACCCCGAGCCCCGCCGCCAAATCCTCCACCGCCGCCCTGCGGGCCACCGGCGATCGCGATGTACTGTTTGCCGTCGAGCATGAAGGTTATTGGAGGACCGACCATGTTGAGGTGCGTGTCGATGTCCGCGAGCTTCTGCCCGGTATCGGCGCGATAGACCCGCAGGTTGCTGCGCACTCCGGCGAAGACCAGGTTGCCGGCCGTCGATAGCGTTCCGCCCTGATTGAATCCGGCGGACCCGTCATCGGCGTGCCAGCGCTCCTTCTGCGCGATGGGATCCCACGCAACCAGCGGGTTCCCGCGCAACTCCGGTCCGATCATCGGAAGAGGCGTGGGAGCCGGACCACGTCCAGCAGCCGCACCCCCCGCTCCGCCACGGCCAGCGCCTGCTCCGCCACGCCCTCCGCCACCAGCCGCACCGCCCCGTCCGCCGCCGGCAGGAGCTGCTCCCGCAGCCGGAGCGGGAGGAGGCTCAGGCAAGGCCGCATTCCCATCGAGCACATAAACCTGTAGGCGCGCGGGCGGAGCCGCGGCTGCCGCAGGCGCTGCACCTTGGCCGCCACCGCCCGCGCCACCTCTTCCGGCAGCGCCGCGCCCAGCTTGGCCGGGATCGATACCTGGAGCAACCGCGGGAGCGCCGCCAGCTGCAGCGCCACGACCAGCCGCGGCACCGCGGCCAGCGCCGCCATTTCCGCGACCCGTCGCCATATTGCCCATGACCCCTCGGCCCGTTCCGGTCTCACCGATGTCAGTCGAAATCGGTGTGTAATCCGGATTTGCCTGGAACTGGTAGCCGCCGCCCGCCGTGCTGGGAATGTAGACCAGCCCGGTGCTCGGATTGAACGACCATGGCGGCCACACGTGTCCGCCGCCGGGACCGGGCGTGATGCTGACGGTCTCGAATCCATAGCGCGCTTCCGGGTTCACAGTCGGACGGCCGGTCTTTAGATTCACTCCGGAGGCCCAATTCACCGGTACCCACGGATCGGCCGAAAGCAGTTCGCCCGTGTTGCGGTCAAGCACATAGAAAAATCCATTCTTGGGCGCGTGCATCAATACATGCCGCACTTTTCCGTTGATCGTCAGGTCCGCCAGCATGATGTCGGCAATGGAATCGAAATCCCAATCGTCTCCGGGCGTCGTTTGGTAATACCAGATCAATTTCCCGGTCGACCCGCGCACCGCGATAATGCAATCGGAGCAAAGGTCGTCGCCCTTGCCGCGGTATTGTTCGGTCCAGGGACCGGGCTGACCGGTACCAACGTACACAGTATCCGTGTCGGCATCGTACGCCACACCGCCCCAAACGGGACCGCCGCCGCCGATCTTCCACCATTGGCTCTTCTCATCCCAGGTCTTGGCCCAGTCGGCAAGCCACGGCTGCTCGAAGGGCTTGGAGGGATCGCCCGGAACTGTGTAGAACCGCCAGAGCTGCTTGCCGGTCTCGGCATCGTAGCAATCGAAGAGGCCACGCACGCCGAACTCGCCGCCGCTGGCGCCGACGATGATCCGTCCGCCTTTGATCACGCGCGGAGCCATCGTAATGCTGTAGGGCATGTTCGCCGGCGTCACGCGCGTTTCCCATGCGATCTTGCCGGTCGCCATATCCAAAGCGCGCAGCCGCCCGTCGACCACGGGCGCTATGATCTTGTCCTTGTACATGGCGATGCCACGATTCACCACGCCGCAGCAAATGCGGCCGGCGTTGATCTGCTGATTGACCTCGGGATCGGACCGCCATACTTCCTTGCCCGTATGAAGATCCACCGCGTACACGATGCTCCACGGCGTGATGCTATACAACACGCCGTTGAACACTAACGGCGTACCCTCTTGGCGATTGCCGCTGGTTCCGGAGGGCGCGGAGGGAATGTCGTAATACCAAGCCAACCCCAATCGGCTCACATTGGAGTCGTTAATCTGGTTCAGAGCGCTGTAGCGCTGCTCCATCCAAGTGCCGTTGTAGCTGATCCATCCGTCGGGATTCTTGGCAGCGTTCTTGAAGGCGGCGTCGTCGACTTGCTTTGGCTGCTGGGCCCCAACCGTCCAAACGGCGACCAGGGCCGCGACGAGGCCGGTCAGCCACGCCGTTATCCTTCCTGCGCGCATCGTGTGTCTCCTGAGACTAGCCTTCCTGAGCCTGAAGCTGAACCCCATTTACGCTATCATGCGCGGGATCGCCGGGCAAGCGAGGCCGGACCGCGCTGCTTGTCACGGGACAAGCTGCCTCAGAGCGGAGACCCTGTAATCCAGCATAGGAACAGAAGGAGAAATTAAGCTGTAATCTTCTTTTTTTTAAAACCGTTTACTGTTAAGGGCGCATCTGAGGCAAGATAGAAGTTGTTGCTCCACTCTTTCCACTTCACAGACGAATCGGACTGGACATACTGACAAACATGCGGATTCTTGTTTTAGGAGGGGATGGCTACTGCGGATGGGCCACCGCGCTGTATCTATCGCGCAAGGGCCACGAGATCGCAATCGCCGATAACTTTCTGCGCCGGCAGTGGGATCACGAACTGGGCGTTCAAAGCCTGACGCCGATCCAGCCGTTGTCTAGGCGTTTGGCGGCATGGCAGGAGGTATCCGGCCAGTTCATCGAAACATACACCGGAGACGTCGCCGACTACGACTTCCTGCGCGCGGCCATCGAGGAGTTCCAACCAGAAGCGGTGGTGCATTTCGCGGAGCAGCGTTCCGCTCCCTATTCAATGATCGACCGCAAACACGCTGTGTTCACGCAGGTCAACAACGTCGTGGGCACGCTGAACGTTCTGTTCGCGATTCGCGAAGTCGTGCCGGATTGCCACCTGGTCAAGCTCGGCACGATGGGCGAATACGGGACTCCAAACATCGACATCGAAGAAGGCTACCTGCGCGTGGAGCACAACGGCCGCACCGACGTTCTGCCATTCCCAAAACAGCCGGGTTCCTTCTACCACCTCTCCAAGGTTCACGACAGCCACAACATCATGTTCGCGTGCAAGATCTGGAACATCCGCGCGACGGACTTGAATCAGGGCGTGGTCTACGGAACCGTCACGGAAGAAACGGCGATGGATGAAGCGCTGATCAACCGGTTCGATTACGACGACGTGTTCGGAACCGTGCTCAACCGCTTTTGCGCCGAAGCGGCCGCCGGGCATCCTCTCACGGTCTACGGCAAGGGCGGGCAGACTCGCGGATTCCTGGATATCCGCGATACGGTGCGATGCATTGAAATCGCCTGCCTGAATCCGGCCAACCGCGGGGAGTTCCGCGTGTTCAACCAATTCACGGAGCAATTTTCTGTAGCCGAATTGGCTCAGATGGTGCAATCGGCCGCGCGGGAAGTGGGCCTCAACGCCGAGATCGATCACCTCGATCCTCCCCGGGTCGAAGCGCAGGAACACTATTACAACGCGAAGCATTCCAAACTCATCGACCTAGGCTTGCAGCCGCACTACCTCTCCGAGTCGCTGCTCGATTCCCTGATGAACATCGCAATCCGCTATCATGATCGAATCGAAGTTTCGCAGTTCCTGCCCCAGGTGAAATGGCGGGAAGCTCGAAACCAGCGCTCGAGACGAGGGAGCGCGCAGGCGGCCGTGGCGCTGTCTGAGCGCCAATAAAAAGGGGTCGCCTTAAGAATTGTGCGGTATCGCCGGCTTTACTCATAACCAGCGCGCCGCTCCGCCTGGACGAATTCAAAACGTCGTCGCGACGCTAATTCATCGCGGCCCCGACCGGCAAGGCGTCTGGGAATCGAGTGTTGTCTCCCTGGCCGCGGCGCGTCTGAAGATCATCGATCTTGCCGGCGGGGACCAGCCCATGATCTCCCGGGATGGCCGCGTGGTCATCGCGTTCAACGGCGAGATCTACAATCACCGCGAACTGCGCCTCGAACTAGAGCAACTGGGCCACGCCTTTCGTTCGCAATCGGACACCGAGACGGTTCTCGAGGCGTTCGTCGAATGGGATACCGATTGCTTCTCGCGAATGCGCGGGATGTTCGCCGTGGCGCTGTGGACCGAATCGGAACGGCGCCTGGTGCTCGCGCGGGATCGCATGGGGATCAAGCCGTTGTACCTTTCGCGGCGCGGCGCGGACCTCTACTTCGGCTCCGAGCTCAAAGCTTTGTTCGTGCATCCGGAGATCGATCGCAACCTGAGTTTGGAAGGCCTCGATTCGTATCTCGCGTTAAATTACGTTGCGGGTATTTCGACCCTGGTTGAAGGAATCGAGAAACTCCCACAAGGGAATTGGCTGGAATGGCACGATGGCCGGGTTCGCACGGAATGCTATTGGAGTCTGCCGTTCGGCGCCGCACAGAGTTGGACGGCGCGAGACGCGCAGGCGCAACTAGACGAACTGCTCAAACAATCGGTAAGGGAGCATCTAATCTCGGATGTTCCTCTGGGCGTTTGGCTCAGCGGCGGCGTGGATTCGTCAACACTCCTGCACTACGCGGCAGAGGCATCCAGCTCCCGATTGAAGACTTTCTCGATATCGTTCCTTGGCCGAAGTTTTGACGAGACGCCCTTCATCCGCCGGGTCGCCGCCAAATACGGCACAGACCATCACGAACTCGACCTGCACCCGGATCAGGACTTGCCCGGAGCCATCGAGAAGTTCGCGTATTATTCCGACGAGCCGAACGCGGACGCCGGCGCGCTCCCGGTTTGGTTCCTCTCGCGCATGACGCGGGAGAACGCCACCGTGGCGCTGAGCGGCGAGGGCGCGGACGAATTGTTCGGAGGATACCTGACCCAGCGCGCGAGCCTGCTGGCTCGCGGCTTCCGGCGCTTGCCTCAATCCGCGCTGAACCTATTCGGGAAGCTCGTCGGCCGATGGCCCGTGTCCGACGACAAAATCAGTTTCGAATACAAGCTCAAGCGATTCCTCGAAGGTTGCCGCATGCCCGCTGCGCGGGCGCACGCCTTTTGGGGCGGAACGTTTAGCGATCACGAGAAGCAACGGCTGATCCGCACGCCCCTGCCGGGAACGTTTGCCGCCGTCTTGAGCGGGCTCACGGATGCCGGCGACGGCCTTCCCGCGTATCTGTGGTTCGACCAGAGGTATTATCTTCCGGACGACATCTTGACCAAGGTCGATCGCATTAGCATGGCGCATTCACTCGAGGTGCGGCCGCCGTATCTCGATCATCGCCTGGTGGAGTTCGCCAATTCCCTGCCGGAAAGTTTGAAGATCGACGGATCGCGGCAAAAGGTGATCCTGAAGAACCTGGCCAAGGGAAAGCTTCCGAATGAGATTCTTACGCGCAAGAAAGTGGGCTTCGACATCCCCGCGCACGATTGGTTTCGCGGACCGCTTCGCCCCGTATTGAATGAAGCCGTCGAGTTCGCGCGCAATGAACACTCCGCGTTCTTCGACATGGCTGAGATCGACGCGTTAGTCGAAGCGCATTTGGAAAGACGCGCGAACGTCGGGTATCATCTTTGGGGTTTGACGATTCTATTTTTCTGGATGAGGCAATGGAGAATTCAAACCGGGGCGCTGGCGGAAGCGGAGCCCCGGAAGATGGAAAGCGTTACCAACTCTATCTGATCGTCGTGCTCTTTGCGGCCGCGGTGTATGCCGGCTGCATGGTTTCCCCGCCCTCCTTGATGGATGATGTCGACGCGGTGCAGGCCCAAATCGCGCGCAACATGCTCACCAGCGGCGATTGGGTGACGGCCAGGCTCGACGGAATCCCCTACTTCGAAAAGGCGCCGCTGATCTATTGGCTGATCGCGATTTCGTTCAAGCTGTTCGGAGCGTTCGACTGGGTCGCAAGGATTCCGATGGTATTGGCGGCGATCGCATTGGCCTGGATCACCGCCGCGTTCGGGACCTGGGCTTTCGGACGTAAACCAGGATTTTACGCCGGATTGTGTATCTCCACCTGCATTGGCTTGTTTCTCTTCACGCGAATTCTCATTCCGGACGTAATGCTCACCGCGACCATCGCCCTATCGATGTGGGCGTTTCTGCGCGCTATCGACGATAACGAACCTCGCGGGCGATTGTGGGCATTTGTTCTCGCCGCGAGCCTTGGCGTGAGCC
>JASHRP010000131.1 GCA_030037375.1 Bryobacteraceae bacterium
CCCCGCCATCTGCCGATACGGGAGCAATCGCCGGAGCCGCCAAGATGCTGGTCGCGGCGGAGAATCCGTTGATCATCGCCGGTCGAGCCGCGCGCACGCCCGCCGGTTTGAAGTCGATGATCGAACTGGCCGAGCTTCTGCAAGCTCCCGTGTCGGACCGCCGCTTCCGCATGAATTTTCCGACGCGCCATCCTTTATATGGCAGCGGCAACGTCTCCGACGCCGACGTGATTCTCGCTCTGGACGTTCCCGATCTCTGGTACGCCACCCACGCGATGACGCCCGTCAACAAGCTGGGCATGGAGTCGCGCGCCACCACCAAGCAGGGCGCAAAGATAATCCACATCTTCGCCGGCGACCTGTTCGCCAAGAGCAATTATCAGGATTTCGGCCGCTACACCGAAGTCGATCTTTCGGTCGCAGCCGATTCCGAAACTTCCCTGCCCGCTCTGATCGAAGCCTGCAAGAAGCTGGTCACCGCGGATCGCAAACGAGCCTTCGATGCTCGCGGCGCCAAGTACGCAGAAGCCGCGCAGCGCAATCGCCAGCGCGATCTCGATGCCGCCGCGTTCGGCTTCGATGCCAGCCCGCTCTCAACCGCCCGCGTTTCCGCCGAACTGTGGAACCAAATCAAGAACGAAGACTGGTCGCTAGTCTCCGACGTGACCTTCTTCAGCTACTGGCCTCTGCGGCTGTGGGACTTCAACAAGCACTATCAATACATCGGCGGCCACGGGGCATACGGAGTTGGATACCAGGCGCCCGCGTCGGTCGGCGCAGCGCTGGCGAATCGGAAATACGGCCGCCTGAGCGTCAACATCCAGTGCGATGGCGACTTGAATTATGCTCCCGGCGTGCTGTGGACCGCCGCGCATCACAAGATTCCGCTGCTGACCATAATGCACAACAATCGCGCCTACCATCAGGAGCTGATGTACGTGCAGGATATGGCATCGCGCGCTCAGCGTGGCATTGAGAAGACCCACATCGGCACCACGATTACCGATCCAAACATCAGTTATTCGACCATGGCCAAAGCGTACGGCATGTACAGCTCCGGCCCGATCAGCGATCCCAAGGACCTGGGCCCCGCGCTCAAAGAGGCCATCCAGGTGGTCAAGCGCGGCGAGCCTGCTCTGATCGACGTGCTGACACAGCCGCGCTAAAGAGCTTCGAATGAGAATCCTTTCGCTCTTAGTGATCGCCGGCGCGTTCTTCGCCGGCACGCTCGCGCTCCCGCAAACTCAAGCCCCGGCGACGGGCGACGCCGAAAAAGGTAAAGCGCTTTTCCTGCGCGATGGCTGCTACGAATGCCACGGCTACGTCGGCCAGGGGACCAAAGACGGCGCCCGTATCGGCCCTCCCGTGCTGAACGTCCAAGGTCTGATCCGCTACGTCCGCAGGCCCGCCGGCGCAATGCCCGCGTTCACCGAGAAGGTCGTCACCGACGCCGAGCTCACTGACATCTACGCATATCTCCGCTCCGTGCCCGCGCCGAAGGCGATCAAAGACATCCCGCTGCTGAACGATTTGAAGTAAGGTTCATATGCAACTCAAATCCCGGAGGGACCATGCATCGGATTCCATGTGCGCTTGCCTGCATCGCCTGTGCGACCGCTGCGCTCCACGCTCAATCCGCCCCCGAGTTCGAGGTCGCCAGCATCCACCCCTCCAATCCCACCCAGAGCTACGTCAACTTGTCTACGCCGAGCCTCAGCGCCGATGGCGACCGGTTCCTGCGGTTTGCCCAGATAACTCTGCGTGATCTCATCATGCTCGCCTACGGAGTCGGCGCGCCTCAGATCCAGGGTCCCGGCTTTCTGAACGGTACGCCGGATTCCCCCGCGGATCGCTTTGATGTGATAGCCAAGGTTCCCGTGGGTACCACTCGAGATCAACTCCCGCTCATGCTTCGCGCCCTGCTCGCCGGCCGTTTTCACTTGACCTTCCACCGCGAGGAAAAGACGATGCAAATCTTCGCACTCGAGGTGGGCAAGAACGGGATCAAGATGAAGGAATCGCCCGAAGGCGCGGCTGGCGACGCACGCTGCGTCCGATCCCTTGGCGAACATGAAGGCACTCTCGCCGCTGTATGCACACGCGTGACCTCCCGAGACATCGCGCAGCAGGTACAAGCTCTCGCGCCGGCTTACTTCCGCGACGGACCGATCGTCGACTTGAGCGGCTTGAAAGGCATCTACGATTTCAAGCTCGAATGGATCACCCTCGGTGAGGCAAACACCGGTGCTCCGGGCCCAACGATGATCGACGCAGTCCAGAACCAGCTCGGCCTTAAGCTCGAAAAACGGAAACAAGCCGTGGAAATACTGGTCATCGACAAGCTCGACCGCACGCCGACGGAGAATTGAACACTCCCCTTGCTGCCCGCGACGACATTTGAGCCGGCCGGCAACCCGGCGTCCCTCTTCGCGACTACGACGTGATTGAGGTTCGCCAGAAACCCGCCACGCTAAGGCGATAGGGAATGGGTCCCGCGTGGTCCTAAGTTTGTCGGAACTCACCCAGGGCAGAAGGCACGGCAAAGCGCTCTTCGGAGTGTCTCGCGATCTTCGGCAGAACACACTCCGATCCTTCGCACGATGTCCGCCTTTCCAAGGACGGTCAATTTATGAATGCGAACGAATGATCGCACGTTCAGACCCGCCGCGCGCCAATCGGCCAGCGCGAGATCAAAGTCTGAAGGTCGTGGTTGAGACGTGATCGGTGCGGCCACGAAATCGTCATCACCGGTATCGAGCAGCACGAGCGCGGGGCGGATCTTCGAGCCCTCAGCTTGATGAAATTCTATTCGGAGAAGGACGACTTCAGCGACCTGGAGCGTCATTCAGCAGTTGCTCATAGACGGCGTCGTCAGGGCAGTAAGACTCGGCAAACCTCCGCTTGCCCGCTTCCATCCAAACCCCATCATCCGCGACTTCCCACATAACCACAACGCGAACCGCTTGACCTGCCGGAACGGCACCCGCAATTTCCGCGGGCAGAGAAATCTTGCCGTCTTCTGTAAGGGTGGCGTCGAACTCCAGTGATTTCATGGAACCTCTGCACCTCATGATGGCATAGCCAGGTTGGCATGAGCAGATCGTACGCAAAGTCAGGTGATCCTCCCCTCCTTCCTATACGATTTTCTTGTGACGGGTTCTGGCACCGAAGACAAACAGAAACTCTCGCACGTCGTCCTCGATTCCCCAGCCGAGCCTTGTTCCACCCTGGACCTCGCCCGCCGGGCCTTCCACAGCCGCACCCAGTTCTGCGGCCTCTTCAAAGCCCTGAACGAGGAAACGCCCCGCGGATGCTCCGCCAGTTCGCCATCGGCATCGAGACGAACACGATCGCCGCGACGCAAGCCAATGTCACCCATCGTGAAGTCGTGCGAAAGCTTGCAGGATTTCAGTTTGCCGTTCTCGTGGAACTCGGTTTCCGCACTCCCTTCAAATATCGCGGCAAGAAACGCTGCCTTCGCGCAGGGGATGCCGTCCACGATTGTGTCGTCGGCTAGCCAGCAAATCTTCAACTTGCCATCGGGATAGAGTGCCGTGGCCGCGCCTTCGG
>JASHRP010000132.1 GCA_030037375.1 Bryobacteraceae bacterium
AGCTGGAATCGCCGGGCGAAGGCGTGCTCGCGGGATTAAAGGCGAGCGCGGGCGACATGATTCCGGTGGGCCATACCATCGCGTGGATCGTGGCGCGAGGCGAACAGCCTCCCGCCGAGGATGCCGTGGATGCGGCGATGAAGGCGATGCAGGAGCAGGCGCGAAAATCGTCAACGTCGGCGCCTGTCGCATCGGCGCCCGCAGCCAAAACTACGCAATCGTCCCCGGCGCCGGAAGGGGCCGGAAGGCCCCCTCGCATCTCGCCGAAGGCTCGGCGCATGGCCGAGGAGCACGGCCTCGATATCGCGCAGATTCGTGGAACGGGGCCGGACGGATCGATCACCAGCGATGACGTGCTGGCCGCGGCAGCGGCGGCGAAAGCGGCTCCGAAAGCCGAGGCGCCCGCAGCAGCGCCGGCATCAACTCTCTCGGCTGTCGCGCGGCTGATGGCGGAGCGCACTACGCAGAGCTGGACGCAAGTTCCGCACTTCTTTCTCGTGCGTGAAGTCGATGCCGGCAGTCTAATAGAGGCCCGGAAGGGCCTGGGCGAGGGCTACACCATCACCGACGTTTTGATCTCGGTCACCGCGAAGGTGCTCGCCAAGCACCCCAAGCTCAACGCGAGCTGGACCGGCAGCAGCATTCACCTCAATCCGGACGTGAACATCTCGCTAGCGATCGCAGTCGATGACGGCGTTGTCGGAGGAGTGATTCCGAAGACCGATACGATGACCCTTTCGGACATCGCCGCGCAACGCAAGCAGCTCGCCGAGCGGGCCCGCGCCGGGCGTCTCCGACCCGCCGACGTCGCCGGAGGAACGTTCACCATCAGCAATCTCGGCATGTTCGGAGTGGACGCGTTTAACGCGATCATCGTTGCGCCGCAAGCGGCGATACTGGCAGTGGCCCGCATCGCGGATCGCGTGGTCCCGGTCAACGGAGCCCCCGCCATCCGCCCGATGCTGACACTTACTCTCTCCACCGACCACCGCGTCGCCGATGGCGCCCAGGCCGCCCGCTTCCTGAACGACCTCGCCGAAGCGCTCGCCCAGCCGCAGGTATGAGTTTTCAAAGCTTAGAGGACGTTCTTCAAGCCTCCGCGAGCCCGGTGGAATTGCTGCGCAACTCGCAGATTGGGCCGTATGCGTTCCCCGTCGTGCGCCACGAGTTTACCAACTGGCGCGATGAGCAGCGATCCTGGCGCGAGACTTGCGCGCTTTTCGATCAGTCCCATCACATGACGGACCTTTATGTAGAAGGTCCGGACGCGCTCCAGGTGTTTTCGAATCTCGGCGTCAATTCGTTCAAGAACTTCAAGGTGAACCAGGCGAAGCAATTTGTCGCGTGTAATCATGACGGCTACGTGATCGGCGACGCGATTTTGTTCTACCTGGATGAGAACAGGTTCAATCTGGTGGGACGCCCGCCCGCCGAGAATTGGGTGCAGTACAACGTGGAAGCCGGCGGATACAACGCGTGGGTGGAACGCGATGAACGGTCAGCCGCGAATCAGGGCAGGCGCAAGACGTTCCGCTATCAGGTTCAGGGGCCGAACGCTTTGCGTGTGATGGAGAAGACGATCGGCAAGGCCGCGCCCGATATCCGCTTCTTCAACATGGAGACGATATCAATCGCGGGACACCCGGTGCACGCGCTTCGGCACGGAATGGTCGGGCAGCCCGGATGGGAGCTGTTTGGCCTTTGGGAGCATGGGGAAGCGGTTCGCAACGCGATCCTCGATGCAGGGCAAGAATTCGGCATCAAACAAGTCGGAGCACGAACGTATCCGACCACGTGTTTGGAATCCGGATGGATCCCCTCCCCAATGCCGGCGATTTATACCGGCGATGAGTTGAAGCCGTATCGTATATGGCTCAAAGCATCGAGCTATGAAGCCATGGCGTCGCTCGGCGGGAGCTTCCACTCGTCCAACATCGCCGACTATTACTTGACGCCGTACGAGCTCGGCTATGGGCCGTTCGTCAAATTCGATCATGATTTTGTCGGGAGGGCGGCGCTCGAAAAGATGGCGGCGAATCCGAAGCGCAAGAAGGTCACGCTGGTATGGAATGGCGATGACGTCGAGCATGCGCTCGGTTCGCTATTTCATGGACACGAAGATCCCGCTAAATTCATCGATCTGCCCCTCGCCAACTATGCGACGCTTCCTTACGACAAGGTTCTGCGGCATGGCAAAATGATCGGGCTGTCGACCTACAGCGGCTACACATATAATGAACGCGCGATGATATCCCTCGCCGTCGTCGATATCGAGCATAGCGAGCCGGGGGCCCAGGTCACCCTCGTTTGGGGCGAAGAAGGCCGAGGATCATCGAAGCCGACGGTGGAGCGGCATGCCCAACGCGAGGTCCGCGCCACCGTGGCAGCTGCGCCGTACGCGGAAGTGGCGCGCGTGGCTTACCGTCCGCATTGAGGAGAATCGAAATGGCGTACATCTTCCACGAAAACGATCTGCCCAAGCTTGTATCCGTGGTCCCGGGACGCGAACGAACGTTCTTCGTCAACCAGGAATTGGCGGAAATCGACGACATGCTCGCGGGCGTGATGCATTACGCCAGGGGCGCTTCGTCGCCGTATCATTACCACATCAATTGCGAACATTTCTATTTCATCATCGACGGTAAGGCGATCGTGGATACGCCGGAGGGTTCCCACGACGTCGGTCCCGGCGACCTCGTCTTTATTCCGGCCGAAGCCAAGCACCGGCTGCGCGCGCCGGAAACGCCTCTGTTCTATTTCGAATTCCAGGCGCCGAATCGATTCAAGACCACCATCCTCGACGGAACGCCGGACGATCTGCGCTGGAATCGTGTAGACGGCCGCGTGTGGGTTCAAACCTAATGACCACGACTTTCATCGACACAAACAAGCTTCCGCGCACCGGCGCCGGGCAAGGCGAGTTCACTGAGATTCTGAATGGCCCGCTTGCGGGGGCGAAGAACGTCCTTGGCACGCTGCGCTGGCTCAATGCCGGCGAAGAGTTTCGCGCGGACGCCAACGGCAAGCACCAGTTGATTTACCTGATGGAAGGCGCGGGCGTCATCAAGCTCGAGGGCAAGGATTACGAGGCCTCAAAAGGCAGCGGAGTCTATTTGGGGCCCGAAGAGCGTGCATCGATCCGGGCCTCCGGCGGCACGTTAAAATTATTCCATCTGGAAGTAAATCAGATCCCACGGTAGCGACTTTGGACGGAAAATGGTTCAAATCCACCGCATGTGGATGCAATCCACCGGCTAGCCCTCCCGGCAGATAAGCCGTTTGGCGGATTTTCGTCACGCAGAATCTTACACTTGGCGGCCAGTTGGCGGAAAAAGCCGTGGCACGCCATTTGCACCTTCCAGGGCGGAGTCCGTGATGTTGAAGATCTTCGCATTACGAGCCTCGCTGGTTCTGGTGAGCCTTACCGTCGCGCGCGGGGACGTGACACTACTGCTGGAGGAGCCTTACGGCAACTTCGGCGGCATGAACCCGACCGGCCACTCGGCGGTTTACTTCTCGCGTATTTGCGCCGCGTCGCCGACCGTTTTGCGACGGTGCCAGCCCGGAGAAACGGGCGCGGTCGTCAGCCGTTATCACCGCGTCGGCGGATACGATTGGCTGGCGATTCCGCTGGTCCCCTATCTATACGCAGTCGACCGGCCCGAGGACATCCCAACGTCTGCGACGCACGAGGAGGTCGCGAGCCTTCGAGACGATTACCGCCGGCGCCATCTCGAGGACATCGTGCCGGACGTTGCCGGAGGGGCGACGCCGGAAGGGGATTGGACGCAGCTAGTGGGCGAGGCCTACGATCGCACGCTCTACGGATTCACAATCGAAACGACTGAACAGCAAGATGACGCGCTCATCGCGCGACTAAACTCCGCGCCGAATCATGTGAAATTTCATTTGTTGTATCGCAACTGCGCGGATTTTGTTCGCAACATCATCGACGATTACTACCCCAGGGCGGTGCATCGCAGCTTCACGGCGGATGTTGGAATCATGACGCCTAAGCAAGCGGCGAAGAGCCTGGTCCACTACAGCAAGAAAAATTCGGACCTGGAATTTTCGACGTTCATCATTCCGCAGGTTTCCGGCGACACGCCGCGGAGCAGTTCGGTGAAGGGCGTGCTTGAATCGCTTATTAAATCCAAGAAGTATGCGGTTCCTGTGATCGCGCTGGCCGCGTTTCATCCTTACGTAGGCGCTCCGCTGGTGTTCGCGTGCCTGCGCGGATCAGGCTTCAATCCGGAGAAAGTCGCGAAGGAAGATGAAGGGTCGAGCATTCGGTCCACGATCATGACGAGGGCGCAACAAGCCGGAAGGGACGAGCCCTAATGAAACCGGCGTTTGTGACAAACTAAAGGCGTGAAACGCGGTTTTCCCATCGCCGTTGTCGCTGTGGCGGCGGCGAGCGCAATATTCGGGCAGGCGCCGGCCGCGCCGCCGGCCGCGACTCCCAAACCGCAACCCCCTTCCCTAAGAGAGCTGAGCGCGTCCTTCGAGCAGCTTGCTGCTCGAGTGCGCCCGGCGGTGGTGCAGATTTTTTCCACCGGCTACGCTGCGGCAGACGATAATGGCGACAGCTCAAACACGGCTCTGCTGTCGAAAGAAACCAGCACAGGCTCGGGAGTCATCGTTACACAGGACGGCTATATCGTCACCAACAATCACGTGGTCGAGAACGCTCGCAAGGTCCAAGTGAAGCTGCCGACCCGCGGCACGCGGACGCAGGGCATGACGCTCGCGGCAAGAGTGGTGGGAGTGGATCGCGAGACGGACTTGGCGGTGCTGAAAATCGAAGCGAAAAATCTCGCGACCCTTGCATTCGGCGATTCAAACCTGCTTCGGCAAGGCGAACTGGTGATGGCGTTCGGGAATCCCTTTGGCCTCGAGGGATCGGCGTCAACGGGCGTGGTCAGCTCCACCACGCGGCAATTGAAAACCGACGACCCCATGAGCTATATCCAGACCGACGCGCCGATAAACCCTGGCAATAGCGGGGGTCCATTGGTGGACGCGGAGGGCCGGGTGGTCGGCATCAACACCCTGATTTACACGCGCAGCGGCGGAAGCGAGGGGATCGGCTTCGCAATTCCGAGCAACGTCGTTAGGATGGTCTATAACCAAATCCGCAAGGACGGCCATGTGCATCGCGGCCACATCGGCGTGGGAGTGCAGAGTATCACGCCTACGCTGGCCAAGGGTTTGGGCCTGGCTCGGGATTGGGGCGTGGTGGTTAGCGACCTCGAGGATGGCGGTTCAGCGGAAGCGGCCGGAGTCAAGATCGGCGATATCGTTGAATCGCTCAACGGAAAGAACATCGAGGACGCGAGCCAACTGGAAAACGCCATCTACAGGCTCCCCTTGACTGAGACCGTGAATTTAGGCCTTTTGCGCGACGGCAAGACTCTCAACGTAAACGTGCCTGTCCACGAGCGCGAAGACGATCCGACGCGCTTCGCCGACATGGTAAACCCCGAGGACAATCTGATTCCGAAGTTAGGCATCCTGGC
>JASHRP010000133.1 GCA_030037375.1 Bryobacteraceae bacterium
GCCGAGCATTGCGGCTTCCTCGCGCCCGGCGGCAGCTTCTTGATGGAATCGGAGCTATCCTCGTAAAACCATCCGTAGCCGCGCGGCTCCTTTACGCCCACGTTGAACCACACCGGCGAGTTGAAGCAAGCCTTCTGCGTCAGCGTCAGATGCGTCAGCTCGTCGCGGAAGTTCGCCGCATCCTGAATCGTGCGGAAGTAGCGTTGATGCACGCCCCAGTCCGTGATCGTGTCGACCACACGGCCGATCAACTGCCGCACGCTGGTTTCGCGCTCCGGCGATCCCGCTTTGCCGTAAAAATATTTACTTACGACGATATTCGTCGCTGTTTGCGACCAGTCAACAGGGACTTCAACGTCGCGTTGCTCAAAGATGATTGCGCCCTTATCGTTGCCGATTGAAGCCGTCCGCAGCTCCCAGGCGACCTCGTCGTACGGCGTCTTGCCGGCCTCCAGCTTGGCCGTAAAATACCGGGGAAACGTCACCCCCACCCGATCTGCCGCCGAAATCGGCCGGCGCGCCTCTAATTTCATCGCAACACCTAATCCTAATTGTCCCATGGTCCTTCCCTTTCCGATCTCCCGTTCGCTCGCCGAATGCGGCGCTAAAGCCGCATGCTGGCAATAATGCCCCAATATGTAGGGTGTGTCAATACTTTTAATCTATAAGTGGTAGCCGATGTCTCCATAAATGCTCCCTTCCAGATAGACAATAAGATGATGCCCGTGGTATCATAAGCCATGGCTTGGAAAATCAGCCACTTGCAGGCGCTCGAAGCCGAGAGCATCCATATCATCCGCGAGGTCGCCGCCGAGTTTCAGCGCCCTGTCATGCTGTACAGCATAGGCAAGGATTCCTCCGTCATGGTCCGTCTGGCGCAGAAGGCGTTTTACCCGGGACCTATCCCGTTCCCCCTCCTGCACGTGGACACCACCTATAAATTTAAGGAAATGATCGAGTTCCGCGATCGCTTCGCGGCCGAACTCGGGGTCAAGCTGATCGTCCATTCCAATACGGAAGCGCTCGAAGCCGGCGCGAACCCGTTCCGGCTCGGAACTGAGCGATGCTGTGGACTATTGAAAACGCAATCGCTGCTCGACGCCCTGCGCGAGGGCAATTACGACGCCGCTTTCGGAGGCGCGCGCCGCGACGAGGAAAAATCCCGTGCCAAGGAACGAATCTTCTCCTTCCGCGACCGCCTCGGCCAATGGGATCCCAAGAATCAGCGGCCGGAGCTGTGGAACATCTTTAATAGCCGCGTCGAGCCCGGCGAAAGCATCCGGGTCTTCCCCCTTTCCAATTGGACCGAGATGGACGTCTGGCAATACATCCACGTCGAAAAGATCCCGATCGTGCCGCTCTATTTCGCTAAGCCGCGGCATATGCTGGTTCGCGGTAATTCGCTCATCCTGCCGGAGCTCGATTTCGTCCAGCCCATGCCCGGCGATAGATTCGAAACCGTTCGGTGCCGCATGCGCTCGCTCGGCTGCTCGCCGTGCACTGGCGCGATTCGGTCGGACGCGGATTCCGTGCCGAAGATTATCGCGGAACTGGTCGCGGTCCGGAACTCGGAACGCGAGAACCGAGTGATCGACCACGATCGCGAAGGCTCAATGGAATTGAAGAAGCGCGAGGGTTATTTCTAATGGCCGCCCTGGTCGAGAACGGGAGCGTTCAGAACGGCAACTCCCATTTCGATATCGCCGAGTTCCTCCAAACGGAGCAATCCAAGGATCTGCTGCGCCTGACCACCGCCGGCAGCGTCGACGACGGCAAGTCCACGCTCATCGGCCGCATGCTGCACGACGCTCGCGGGGCTTACGAAGATCAATTGAAATCCGCGCGCCGCGGCGGCGAAATCGACTTCGCCTTGCTCACCGACGGCCTTCGCGCCGAGCGCGAACAAGGCATCACTATCGACGTAGCCTACCGTTACTTCGCGACTCCCAAGCGCAAATTCATCCTTGCCGATACGCCCGGTCATGAGCAGTACACCCGCAATATGGCAACCGGCGCGTCCACCGCGGAGCTCGCCATTATCCTTTGCGATGCCTCGCGTGGCTTGACCACCCAGTCTCGCCGTCATGCTTTTATCGCTGCGCTCCTCGGCATTCCGCAGTTCGTGATCGCGGTGAACAAGATGGATCTCGTCGATTTCCGCGAAGAGGTCTTCAACGAGATCCGCAGTGAGTTTGCGCCCTTCCTTCAGAGCGCCAGCGCGCACGATCCTTACTTCCTGCCGTTGAGCGCGCTCAAAGGCGACAACGTCGTGGAGCGCAGCCGCAGGATGCCTTGGTTTACCGGCCCCAGCCTCCTGGAATATCTTGAGTCGGTCGACACGCGCGGCCATTCCCTCGAAGCTCCGTTCCGCATGGCCGTGCAAGGCGTGCTTCGCCCCGACCAAACTTTTCGGGGCTACACGGGTCAGATTGCGTCCGGCGTGATTCGCCCCGGCGACGAAATCCTCGCGCTGCCTTCCGGCCGCCGCTCGCGAGTTAAGCGCATTGTTACCTATGATGGCGATCTCGAAGTCGCCTTTCCCCCGCTATCCGTCACGTTGACTCTGGAAGACGAGATCGATATCGGCCGTGGCGACATGATCGCCGCCGGTGAACCTCCGCAAAGCGCCCGCACCTTCGAATCTACTATGGTCTGGTTCGACGGCCGCCCGCTAGATCCCGCCCGGCACTACATGGTCAAGCACGCCTCGCACGTCGTGCCCGCGCGCGTCGAAGCGGTGCGTCACCGTCTGAACGTAGTTTCGCTCGACACCGAACCCGCTTCCAGCTTATCCATGAACGAAGTGGGCGTCGTCCGCATCGCGACTTCGCGCGACTTGTTCATCGATCGCTATGCCGACAATCGCCTCACCGGCAGCTTCATTCTGATCGATCGCGAAACCAACTCCACGGCTGCGGCCGGAATGATTCTATCGCGCGCCCGCAACGCGGCCGAGAACGCGGCCGACCGGTTGGCTCGCTTGGTGCGCGGCTTCGTGCCCGCTGGAGCCCTACTCAATCTGCCCGCCGATGATGCCGCGGCGACCGAAGAGCTTCGCAAGAGGCTCGAAGGTGTTTGGGATGATTGACCAAAAGACGGAACGGGCCAAGGAGCTCATTGCCGCGCTTCTAGCCAAAGATGCCGCAGCCGCCGTCACGTCGAGTTTTCAGCATGAGTGCGTCGCGCTGGTGCACATGATCGTGCAGCAGGCTCCCGATATCCCGGTGCTGTTCCTCGAAACCGGCTATCACTTCCCGGAGACGCTCGCCTATCGTGACAAGATCGCGCGGGAGTGGAATCTTAACCTGATCAACCTCGAAGCTAAGCAAAGCGTCGCCGGTCAGGAAGCGCAGTTCGGCATTCTGAACCAGACAGCTCCGGACAAATGCTGCAAGCTGCGCAAGGTCGAGCCGCTATTCGCCGGCCTATCCAACTATGACCTGTGGTTCACCGCGCTGCGCCGCGAGCAATCTCCCACGCGAGCCAATCTTCAAGAGGTCGAGCCGTTCAAACTACCCAACGGCAAGACCCTGCAAAAAATCAGCCCCCTCGCCGCTTGGACGGTCAAAGAAATCTGGGGCTATCTGCACCGGAACGGCATCGAACATTTGTCGCTCTACGATCAGGGTTACACTAGCATCGGCTGTCAACCGTGTACGTCGCTGCCGGTAAGCGCTGAGGATCTCCGCTCGGGCCGCTGGCAGGGTAAAGGCAAGTTGGAATGCGGAATTCACATTCAGGCCGAATAAGAACCGTGTAAACACCAATGGAATTCGCCCTTGGCTTTATCATTTCGGTTTTCATCGCGCTGACCGGCGTCGGCGCGGGATCTCTGACCACGCCTCTGCTGTTTTTGTTGCTGGGTCTGCCCGCGAAGGAATGCGTCGGAACCGCGCTGATCTTCGCTACCGTAGTCAAGGTCGTCACGGTACCGAGCTACATCGCGCGGCAGCAAGTCAATTGGCATGCATTCGCGCTTGTGACGGCCGGTGGCATTCCCGGCGTGGTCGCGGGCGCGCTTCTGATGAAGAAGCTCCCTACCGATCTCGTCATGGGCTGCGTGGGGCTCACCATCGTGAGCATCACGCTGGTCAATTTGTTCCGGTTCACGAAGGTAGTCCAGCATGATCGCGTTCGATGGCTAGGACCGCTCGGGTTGGTGATCGGTCTGGAGATGGGCTTTTCTTCAGCCGGCGCCGGAGCCATCGGCGCCTTGGCGATGATGAGCCTGACGAAGCTCACCACTTCAGAGATCGTCGGAACGAATCTGAGCTTCGGTCTGGCGTTATCCGCGGTTGGCGGCTTGATCCACGCCGGCTTGGGCGACGTCAACACCCCTGTATTGTGGAAGCTACTGGTCGGCGGCGTCTTGGGAGCTTTTGCGGGAAGCGCTCTCGCGGTGCATGTCGAATCGAAAAAGCTCCGCTTCGCGCTCTGTCTCGCGCTGGTATACATCGGCGCCCAACTCTCCTGGACCAGCTTCAATAGAATGTACGCAAGCAGCGTCAGCGCCGCCGGACCCGCGACGCCTGCCAACGCTAAATAATAATCAGGGCTGCTTCGAAAACGTCTTCTTCCCGACTTCCACGTGCAGCCGCAGTGACCCGATCCACACCGGGCCGCGGTCGCGATTGTAAGCCGGATTTACCGCATACTGCGCATCGACAGACGTCGTGAACCAGGGAACGATCTGCGCGCTGTAATAGCTCTCCCAGATCGTCTCCGGGCCGTAGTTCAACGCGCCGTCGCCGATCAGGAAATCGAGACCGCCGTGGGCCAAGTAATCCGCGTGAACCGCTGACAGGCCGCTAACCGTCAGCTCCGTTGCGACGGTATCGTGCGGACGCCGCCAGCGCGTTCCCGTCACGGATACTCCCGCCGTCGCCAGCCTATCGATCGCCGTGAACGCGAAGCTTTCCGTCTTGCCGTCGTTCCACCCCAGCCTTCCGAACACGCCCAGATCCTTCGTAATCTCCTGATCCACGCTCAGTCCGAATCCATACTTCAGCCGGCCCACTTGCAGCGTGTCGTTGATGTTCGGCGTGGTATGATTCTGCGCGGCCAATTGCAGCGCCTCGCCATAGCTGCCCGAATCGGTGTGCAGCAGAAACACCAGCAGCCGAGCCGCACCCGGATGCTTGCGCGGACTGTAGCGCCGCTCGCCTTCGAACATATCGCCGCGATCCCTGAACAGCCGCCGGTCGAATCGTTCGCCATTCGCCGTCTTCGGCTCCGCCGCGCTGCCGTAGCGCACGCTCCAGTTACGTGTGTGGAACTCATGCACCCAGCCCCACGTGTATCCGCGCGTATCCGCCGGATAATCCCACGCGCCGTTGTACATCACGCCCCAGCCCATGAACTGCGTTCGAGGATCGTGCGAATAGCGGTTGTCGTCGAAGAAATCGGTCACTGTGAATCGCCCCGCATAAATGCTGTAGCGCGTCATCGGCCGAGGGCCCCCAAGCTGATCCTGATCGGAGTCCACTTGCTCCATCTCTTCGCCGAATCCGAAATCCTGCGCGATAAACAGCCGCGCGAGATACGGCTTCGGAGTCGCGCTGGCCACGCGCGGGAGTTCGCCGTTGGACGCATTGGCCAGACCATCCACGTTGCTGAAACCCTTTCCGCCAGCGATCTCAGGATCGAAATACAGCGCCGTATAGCGAGCCAATCGCAGCGCCGTGAATAACGTCGTGGTCAGCGACGCCTCGGCTTCCGGCTGATCAGACAGGCTCAAAGGTCCCGAATACAAAGCCGGGAATGCGCCGTGATACTGTCCGATCGAGGTTGCCTGCCAGGAAACGTCCCATCGTTCGGGAGCCTGATCCTGTTGCGAAGCCGGCGCATCCTGCGCCCGGATCGTGGAGGCGAACAAGGCCGCCAGCATAAGCCGTCGCCGCATCACGCTCCCGTGCTCGATGGAAACACGATGGTCCAAATCATCGCGGCGGTCAGAATCAGGATGATCACAGCCGTCGACCACGCGATCGCGTTGCCGGTCAAACGGTTCCGGTATTCGCCCATCACACGCTTGCGATTGACCAGAATCAGCATGAAGACGAGCACGAACGGCAGCAGCATCCCGTTCGCCACCTGCGAAAGCAGAATAATCTTCAGTAGCGGAAGACGCGGGATCAAAACCACTCCCGCGCCGCAGCCGATCAGCAGCGTGTACAGGCCGTAAAAGATTGGCGCTTCGCCGAACTTGCGGTCGATTCCGGATTCGAACCCCACGCCCTCGCAGACGTTATAAGCGGTGGCCAGAGGAAGGATCGCGGCGGAGAGAATAGACGCGTTGATCAGCCCGATGGCGAACAACAACGAAGCGAATCTTCCCGCGAAGGGCCTCAAGGCGACCGCGGCCTGCGCCGCGTCGGTGATATCGCGTTGTCCTGATTTGTACAGTGTCGCTGCGCACGCCACCACAATGAAGAACGCGATTACGTCGGTAACAACGCAGCCCAGGATCACGTCCCAGCGCGTCAGCGAATATCGCCGCTGGTCGATTCCCTTTTCCACCACCGATGCCTGCAAATAGAACTGCATCCACGGCGTGATGGTGGTGCCGATCAAACCGACGATCATCACGACGTAATCCGAGCTGTTCTGCCATTGCGGAATGAAGGTATCGTGCAGCGCGAGACCCCAATCCGGCTTGGCCAGGAACGCGGAGATCGGATAGGTGAAATAGATCAACGAAAACAGCAGCAGGATCTTCTCCACCGGTTTGTAGCTGCCGCGCACGATTACCGTCCACACCACTGCCGCGGCGATGGGAACAGCGATATATTTGCTGACTCCGAAGATGCTCATGCCCGACGCAACTCCCGCGAATTCGGCGATGATATTCGCGAAGTCAGCAAGGCCGAGAATGAACATGGTGAGAGCAGTCGCGCGCAAGCCGAATTCCTCCCGAATCAGATCCGAGAGTCCCTTTCCGGTCACCACGCCCATGCGCGCCGCCATCTCCTGCACCACGATCAGCGCGATGGTGGTGGGAATCAGCGTCCACAGCAGCGCGTAGCCGAACTTCGCGCCCGCCTGCGAGTAGGTGAGAATGCCGCCGGGATCGTTATCGACATTGGCGGTGATGAAGCCCGGCCCGATGACGCTCAGCAGCAGCAGCAGCCGGTATCTCAGGAACCGGAGCGAGGGCGCCCGGATCGGCAGTGTCGGACGTTCGGCGGTGGCTCTGGCCATGCGCGGCTTCGCGGCGCGGCGCGAATCCCCCATTGTCGCGCGGGTTTGCTTCAATCGGGTAAATCCCGCTGCAAAGTTCCCTGCGGCGGCTATCGGCGCCGGTATGGGACACTAGACACCGTATGGAATCCGTGGAAGTAGCGCAGGATCTGGACGATCCGCGCTGGTTTTCGAACCGCGAATTAAGCCTGCTCGAATTCCAGAGGAGAGTGCTTCAGGAAGCGCAGGACAAGGCGAATCCGCTGCTGGAACGCGCGATGTTCCTGTCCATCTTTGGATCGAATATCGACGAGTTTTTTCAGGTGCGCGTGGCCGTGCTCAAGCAGCGTGTCACATCTGGCGCCGAAGAGAAGCGAGTCGATGGACTGACAGGCACGGAGCTTCTCGCCGCGATTCACGCGGAAGTCGCCAAACTGGAGCAAAGCGCCTACGTTTGTTTCCGCGAAAGCCTCAGGCCGGAGCTCGCCGAGACCGGCATCCGCATCGTGGATTATACCGGCCTGGCGGAGCGTCCCAAGGCCGCGCTCGACAGCTACTTCCAGACCACCGTTTTTCCCGTGCTCACGCCACTGGCGTTCGACCCGGGCCGTCCCTTTCCGCACATCTCCAACTTGAGCCTGAATCTTGCCGTGGTGGTCCGCGACGTAGATGGCGCGGAGCGCTTCGCGCGTGTGAAGATCCCGAACACGCTGCCGCAGCTTGTCGCCACCGGGGAGCCCCATCAGTTCGTGTGGCTGGAGCAGTTGATCGCCGCCAATCTCCAGGCATTATTTCCCGGCCTCGACGTTCTCGATGCCCATCCCTTCCACGTCACTCGCGACGCCGAAGTCGCGATCCAGGAGCTCGAAAGCGACGACCTTTTGGAAACCATCGAAGAGGCGGTTTGGCGCAGGCGCTTCCGCTCCGTCGTTCGCCTCCAGGTAGATCGAGCAATTCCGCCCGCAATCGTGAAACTTTTGGCCGAAGAGCTGGAGATCCCCGAAACTGCGGTCTACCGGCTGGACGGCCCGCTGGATCTGAGCCGCTTGAAACAGCTCTATTCGCTGGACCGTCCGGATCTCAAATACCGGCCGTTTTCGCCGCACACACCGGCTGAGCTTCACGCCCGCGCCAAGGAGGATATTTTCGCGGTCATCCGTCGTGAGGACGTGCTGCTGCATCATCCTTTCGATTCCTTTCAACCGGTAGTCGAGTTCATTCGCCGCGCCGCTCACGACCCCGACGTGCTCGCCATAAAAATGACGCTATACCGCGTCGGCCGCAATTCGCCGATCGTGCAAGCCTTGCTCGAAGGCATCGAAGAAGGCAAACAGGTTTCGGTTCTTCTGGAATTGAAGGCGCGCTTCGACGAAGAGAGCAACATCGAATGGGCCCGGGCCATGGAACGCGAGGGCGTCCATGTGATCTACGGCCTAGTGGGACTGAAAGTGCACTCCAAGATCGCGCTGGTGGTTCGCCGCGAAGGCGACGTGATCCGCCGCTACGTACATCTGGGCACCGGCAATTACAATCCGCAAACCGCGCGAATCTACACCGATCTGAGCATGTTCACCTGCGACGATCAAATCGGCGCGGACGCCACGGACCTATTCAACTACCTCACCGGCTATTCGGCCAAAACCGAGTTGCGCAAGCTTCTGGTGGCGCCGGTCAGCCTGCGCCATCGCCTGGAAGCCCTGATTGAGCGCGAAATTAACCACGCGCGCCATCGCAAGCGCGGGCACCTCATTTTCAAGATGAACGCGCTCGAGGATCCGGAGATGATCAAGCTCCTCTATCGCGCCTCGCAAGCCGGCATCCGCGTGGACCTGCTGGTACGCGGTCTGTGCTGCCTGCGTCCCGGCATTCCCGGCATCAGCGAAAACATCACCGTGCGCAGCGTGATCGGACGTTTTTTGGAACACGCCCGCATCTATTATTTCCGCAACGGGGGCCGCGAAGAAGTTTACTTAGGCAGCGCGGACCTGATGCCGCGCAACCTGGACCGGCGGGTGGAAGTGATCTTCCCCGTGAAGGAGCCGAAGCTGATTTCCCGCCTGCGCGACGAAATCCTGGAGGTCTACCTCGCCGACACCGTGAACGCCCACGTGCTGCAAGCCGACGGCTCCTACTGCCGCCCTTGGCGCAGCGAAAGCACCGGCGGCGTGGACGCGCACCAGCGCTGCATGTTCGGACGCTCCTGAAGGGCGGCGTTTTGATGCGCTTTTTGTCCGAAGCATAAATCGTAGTTCTCGTACACTCCACCGATCACGCGATTCCAGGAGAACCGTTCCGCGGCTTTCCGCGCCAGCGATCCCATGATCCTTCGCAGCGACGCGTCGCGCTGCAACTTCATAACACCCGCGGCGAATTCCCGCGGCGTCGACGCCACGAATCCCGTCCTACCGGCCTCCACCAAGAACCTCGGCCCTCCCGCGTCGCTCACAATCGCTGGAACGCCGGAGGCCATCGCCTCTAAAACCACATTGCCGAACGTATCGGTGACTGAGGGAAACACGAACGCGTCCATCGACGCGTAGACGCGCGCCAGCGGCTCCCCGCGCAAAATCCCCGGCAGCTCCGCGTGCGCCAAATTCCCGCGCAACCAGGAACGCTCCGACCCTTCCCCAACGATCAGGAAACGAAACTCGCGCAGCCCTAACTCGCGCAACTCCCGCTCCAACTCAGCGAGCATGCGGACATTCTTCTCCGGGCTCAATCGTCCGACATATCCGATCACAAACGCGCGGTCGGTACGGCTTCGCCGGGTGGGCGAAAACAACTCCGTATCGATTCCCCGGCTCATCAGAAACGCCGGCCGTCCGGTGCGGCTCGCAAGCAACTCCACCAGTTCCGGATTCGGCGCGAAGATCGCCTTCGCCAGCGAGTAAAATTTCATGCACAGCACGAGGCATGTTTCTTCCGTCAACGATCCCACCCTTGCGCGCATTCCCTCCGGCAGAAAGTCGAGAACGCGCTGAAGCCGTCTCGAGGCGAACTCATGCAGGTTGGTGTGCCAGGAAGCCGCCAGCGGAATCTTCAGCTCATGGGCCGCCAGTACGCCCAGCCATCCCGCGTCTCCGGGACCGGTGATGTGCACCAGATCCGGTTGAAACTCCCGCAGAGCCGTGCGCAACAGTTTCCGAAGACGCCAGAACAGAAGGTCGATGCCGAGGTCGTGCTCCAATCCCAAGCGCACGGGCCCTCGCGAGAATTCGAACGTCGTGACCGAACCATCTTGCGTAATCTTGTTCCCGGGTCCTGCGTGAACTGAAAACAGCGGGAGAGAATGCCTTCGCGCGTAGTTCACGAATTCGCGGCTGGTCAAAGCCACGCCGTTGACTTCGTGAAAGCTGTCCGTAAAAAACGCCACCCGCCGCGGCTTCACAGGATCACCTCCTCTCCGGCGCGGAAGGCGCCGTTGAGAATCCATTGCACCTGCGGAGCGGAAGCGAATCGCACTGCGTTGAGAAACACGCTGACCGGAAGCGGAGTTCCCTGGCCGAACAGCTCGGTCAACGAACGGACGCAGCCGTCCTCGCAGGGATAGAACACGCGATCGCTCCACTGCTTCCATCCGTGCGGATGGCGGTCGTAGGTCCGCAGCGCGTCGATCACGCCGTGCAGAAGCCGCAGGCCGTGCGCCCTCCGGTAATGGTTGAGCAGGATTACGTCGCTCCATCCCGCGCGAACTTCCTCGGCGAATTCGGAGAACGTGCCGGCATTGGTGAGATTGAGGGCCGCGGCCGGCTCCAGCGTGTGACGGTCGCCTCCGGAGATCAGCGGCTTTCCCGCGCTGGCCGCCAGCGCGAGCACGTTGCGATTCTCGCTCCACGGGCGCAGCCCATTCAGTTCCATGGCGTGAAAGTACTGCCCGTAGGTACGGAGAAACGCCCGCATATATTCCGTGTGCAACTCCCGCCCGAGCCCTATCTCGTCCCAAGACGGGTGATTGAACACGATCAGCGTCCGTGGGCGCGCGGCCAGTTCAGCCAGCACATCCGTGACGTGGTCCGGATCGGGATTCTTGCGGCAGGCCTCCATCTCGTCGTAAAACATGCGAGCTTCGGCCGGCGCAAGATTGTGAATGCCCAGGTGAAAGAACGTAGGACCGAACGGAACGGTCCACTCCACCGAGATCGGCACGCCGCGGCATTCTTCCAGTAGCTGCAACGAAACCGGCGCTTCGATGTCATCGTGGTCTGTGATCGACACGACGGCGTCCAGGCCGAACCCTTGGACTTGATCCCGCTCCACCTTGAACGCATCGTGCGGCGCAAGCGGCGGAGTCCACCACCCCCGCGCCAGGTTCAGCGGCGCGCTGTGCGTCTTCTTGTATTGCCGTTCGCCCTGGCGCACGATGGCGGCCAGCGGCGGAATCCCGCGCGACATGTAGTAAATGAAGTCCAGGCTCTCTTTCGAATGCAGCGTGTGGCTGTGCAGCGACACGCCGGTTCGGAAACGGCGCCGCGGCGGTTCCGCGGTCCATTGCAAGGCGACATGGCAAGGCATCTTCAGATCACCTCCTAGGAGAAAAGCGAACTCATGTTCGGCCGCGCGGCGCGGTCGTCAGCTTCGAAGACCAACTTGAGATAAGGCTTGGCGCGGTACTCGATGCGGCTCGGAAGTCCGGTGCGGTCTCCGGATGCGTAGTCCACGCGGAAGGTCGCCAGCTTCGCGCCGGCCGGCCCGTGAATGGCCCCGTCGAATGAGCCCGCCTCGCGGCGCTTGAGCTGCAGCGTGAACAGCTTTCCCGCGTGTACGAAGGGCCGCCTCACCAGCGATTCCTCGGATAGCGCGCCGGCTCGCATCGTCGAGAGAAACGGCGTGAGAAATGGCCCCGTGCCCGCCGAAATTTCGCGAGCTGGCGATTTCGGTTCCTCTCCCGCCAGCGTGGCCAACAGCTCGCCCGCGTCCTTCCATCCGTATGGACGAGGCAGAGAAACCAGCTCCGTCCAGGACCGCCCGCTTCCGTGCGAAGCCCGGCCTCGAGCGAACGTCACTTGCTGATGCGCGGAAGAATGCAGCGCCTTCTTCGCTTCTTCCAAGTCCGCTTCTTTTGAATCCGTAATCAGCCCCGAGAACGCGAATTCTGGATTCGCTTCGGATTCGATCACCGCCTCTTCCAGAATTCCGAAGCGATTCAGGCCCGCGCACCTCGCCGGATCGGACCCGGCGGCAAAGCGCAGCGCGATCGCGGGAACCCCGGCAGAGCCAGGCTCGGTTGTGCGGGCGAGTTCCACCGAAGCGTAAGCGCCGCCCACGTCCCTGCGCGAGAAGATCGTCACGCCGCAAAAGATCACCGCGGCGTCCGCGCGATAGCGGCGTTCAAACGCCTGATCGGACCGGAATCCTTGCAGGAGCGCGCGAGGGCCCGCGCCGGTTCCGGCCAACCCGGCGGCTCTGACGGACAACCGGCCAACGAGCCCGGCCAGTAAACCTCGCAGCAGCGTTCTTCTTGTCGCGGCGGCTTTCATACGTCGAATGTGGCACGAAAACCTTTACTGCCTTGTGTTTTGTGCGTAACGCTTCAATGAAACGTTTCACTATAAAAATGTTGTTACGATACGCCGAACAGCGACGCTCCGAAGGACGCCAGCGTCCGCGGCATGGCCCTAAGATCGTCCAAAAAGGACCGGCTTCCGGCACCGGTCACCAAAACTCCGCGCCGCATGGCGTGGAGATTGAACAGCGTGGAAAGGGCCGTAAACACTACCGAAACCGCAATCGAGGCCCGCAAGTTGGGCGTTCGGCGCAGCCAGTGGACCGTGAATTCGACCGCGTGCGACATCGCGATGATCCCAGCCGTGGCCATCGCCGCCCGGCGCGGCCCGGTTCGCGAAGCCACTTGGGTGAATCCTCCGTAGAACCCCGCCGTAATACCGCGATAAGCGAATTCCGCGCCCATCGCGCCTAAGGCCGCGTGCATCCCCGCTCCCAGATTCGCGGCGAAAAACATTCCGCCCCGGTAGAGCGAACTGAATAACGCCGCCTTCCAGTTCCACAACAGAAGCGATGGCGAATGTTTCATGCTTCCAAGCTAAGCTTCACGCTCTGCAATCGTATGAATTCGGTGTTTCAGAAATGCGTCATACGATGGAAGCATCCATGAAAAACAAACGCAGCAGCGAATGGTTTCAGGCGCCCGGCTACCACGGCATGGCGCGGCGGGCGTGGCTACGCTCCGAAGGCTTCCCGGCCGACGTCTTCGACGGCAAGCCCGTCGTTGGCATCTGCAACTCATGGAGCGAGCTCACCAACTGCAACGTCCACCTACGCGATGTGGCCGTTGCCGTAAAGCGCGGCGTGATCGCGGCGGGCGGCGTTCCGCTCGAATTCCCCACCATCTCGCTGGGCGAGATGTTCATGCAGCCGACCACCATGATGTACCGCAACCTCATGGCCATGGACGTCGAGGAGTCGATCCGAGCCAATCCGCTCGATGCTGTAGTGCTGCTGTGCGGCTGCGATAAAACCACTCCCGCGCAGTTGATGGGCGCGGCCAGCGCGAATCTTCCTGCAATCATGGTTCCCGGCGGCCCGATGCTCGCCGGAACGTTTCGCGGTCAGCGGCTCGGCTCCGGAACCGACGGGCGCAAGCTCTTCGATTTGTATCGCACCGGCCGGCTCAGCGACGAAGAGTGGAACGAAGTGGAAGGCTGCATCGCGCGCAGCTCCGGCCACTGCACCGTAATGGGCACCGCCTCCACCATGACCAGCCTCGCCGAAGCGCTCGGTATGACTCTGCCCGGCTGCGCGAACATTCCCGCGCCGGATTCGCGCCGCATGGCCATCGCGGAGCTGAGCGGCCGAGCGGCGGTCGAGCTGATCGAAGCGGAACTGACGCCGCGGCGCATCATGACTCGCGAGGCTTTCGAAAACGCGATCACCGTCCTGATGGCGCTGGGCGGCTCGACCAACGCGGTGATCCATCTGACCGCGATCGCCGGCCGCCTCGGCATTCGGCTCGCTGCGGGCGATTTCGATCGCATCTCCCGCCGCACGCCGTGCCTGGCAAATGTCAAACCATCGGGAGAACATTTGATGGAGGATTTGTTTCATGCTGGAGGCGTCCCGGCGGTGATGAACCGCATTACGGATCTGCTACATACGGATTGCATCACGGTGAACGGCCGCACCGTCTGCGAAAATGTTTCGAATTCGGACACGCGCGACGGCGCCGTGATCCGCCCTCGCGACAATCCGCTGTTCGCCGAAGGCGGCATCGCGATCCTGCACGGGAACCTCGCGCCGGACGGAGCCGTGATCAAGCAAACCGCGGCATCGCCCGCCCTCATGCAACATCGCGGCCGGGCTTATGTTTTCGAAACTCGAGATGAAATGATCGCGTGGATCGATCGCGACGATCTTCCGGTGGATGCGAGCACGGTGCTGGTCATGCGAAATTGCGGCCCGAAGGGCGGACCGGGCATGCCCGAATGGGGCCACATCCCAATGCCTCGAAAACTGCTTCAGCAAGGCGTGACGGACACGGTCCGCATCTCCGACGCACGCATGAGCGGGACATCGTTCGGCACCGTCGTGTTGCATGTCGCGCCAGAATCGGCCGCTGGCGGTCCGCTCGCCGCGGTTCAAACCGGGGATGAGATTATTCTCGACGTCGCCGCTCGCGGGCTCGACATCAATGTGGCGGAAGAAGAAATTGCCCGCCGTCTGCGGGCCTTCACCCCGCCGGCTCCGCATTACGATCGCGGGTACGGGCGCTTGTTTCTCGATCATGTGACGCAGGCAAACCTCGGCTGCGATTTTGATTTCCTAGCGTCGAACTCGAACAAGTAGTACGCAAGCGGCGGAGAAGAACAGAGCCGCCACCATCACCCACAACCCTCCCAGATAAGTTCCGCTGCGATTGCTAAACCAGCCGATCAGATACGGTCCGGTGAATCCGCCCAAATTGCCAATGGAATTGATCATCCCGATGCTCGCCGCGGCGGCCGAAGCGCTTAGCGCGGTGCTCGGGATCGCCCACAGTGGTGGATAAGCCGCGACGATCCCGGCGAACGCGATCGAGAACAAAGCCAGCGCCGGCGCGGTGCCCATCGCTTGAAAAGTGAGCGTCGCCAGCGCCACGCCCGCGAGAATTCGAGGCATCGCCGCGTGCCATCTCCGCTCGCCCGAATGATCCGAATGCCATCCGTTCGCGAGCATCACCGGAATCGCGAACAGCGCGGGGATCGCCGACAGCAAGGTTGTCTCTAGCGTCGACAACCCCTCCAGCCGTTGCAGCATCTTTGGCAGCCAGATGCTCAAGCCGTAATTCGCCGCCGTGCCTCCGAAGTAAGATCCCGCGCACAGCAGCACATCGCGATGCCACAGCGCTCGCCACGGCGATATCGGCGTTGCCGCCGCGGCCAGCTCACGCTCCCGCGCAAGATCCGCTTCGAGCGAGTTCCGTTCTGATTCACTCAGCCATCGCGCCTGGCGCGGACGGTCCGTCAAGTAGAACCAGCTCGCGATCCCGCATGCGATCGCCGGCGCACCCTCCATCAACAACAGCCATCGCCAACCTGCCAGCCCGAGCCAATGCACTCGCAGAAGCATGGCCGAAACCGGCGACGCGATCACCTGCGCAGCCGGAATCGCGATCATGAACATCGCCACAGCCTTTGCGCGGTCTGCGGCGCGATACCAATGGCTCAGGTACGTGATCACGCCAGGGAAAAATCCCGCCTCCGTCACGCCCAGCAGCACGCGCATCGTGTAAAACTCGGACGCCGTGTGGATCAGCCCGGTCATCGATGCGACCGCGCCCCAAACCACAAGGGTCATGGCCATGACTCGGCGCGCGCTCCACCGTTCGACCAGCAGCGCGCCGGGAATGCCGAGCGCGGTGTATCCGAAGAAGAAAATTCCGGAGCCGAGCCCGAAAACCTTGTCTGAAAATCCGAGCTCGCCGGTCATTTGAAGTCCGGCGAAGCTGATGTTGATACGGTCGACGTAAGCGACCACGTACAGCAGAAATAGAAACGGCATCAACCGCCGGGTGACGCGGCTCTTCATTCGGCGGGCCGCCGCGCGGCTATTTGGGCAACGCGATTGTGATGTACCGGATCGCGCGGGGGCCCTTCGTAGGAATGCAAAACTTCAAAATCGCGAAAGTACGCGGCCAACTCCCCCGGCGCGAGCCGGAACGGCGTCAGTCCTTCGCCTGGCCCGGGGATGTGCACAATCGCAATGATCACCCCTCCCGGCATCACTCCCCGCTTCGCCTGCTCGAAGAGATCGCGTTGCAGGTAGTAGCAGATGGCGATGAGATCCCAGGAATTCGGCTCGATCGTATACTCATGCTTTTCGAGATTGGCCACGCGTGCATCGATCTCCGGATTGCGGGCGGTAAGTAAACCGATCGCCGCGCGCGATCCGTCGACTGCGGTCACCTTCCAACCGTGCTCGGCCAGCCAGAGCGTGTTGCGCCCCGCGCCGCACGCGAGATCGAGGGCTTTTCCTGATTTCAACCCTCCCGCGATCTCCGTCACCAGCGGCGTGGGCGGACCGATCTCAGATTGCGAGCGGTAGCGCTCATCCCATCGGCGCAGGTCCATGTCAGACAGTCTCTCATCGCGCGTCTTCGTCGCGCATCCGCGCGTACAGACGCAGTCCATCGCGTAACTTAGGATTGCGCCCGGTCAACTGCCACAGGCCTTGCGAATCGCGCTTCAAATCGTAATCCGGGTCGAATCCCGTGTTGATCACGAACTTGTGCCGGTGCGCATATTGCCGGTTCGCCTTGCTGCCGTGAAAGCTGTGCAGGAGAAGCCCGGGCATATAGCCCAAGCCGCCGTTCGGATTGTCACGAATGGCAATCGCGCGATCCTCCCAAATCTGGCAGTTGCGCAAGTAGCCGGTCGTGTGCCGCGGATCAACTGACTTCATCAGATTCCCGATCAGCGCGTTGGCCATGTGCCAATCGCCCGACCCGGTCGGGAGCCAATCCATCATTCCGCCCAATTGGTCCCACGCCGTGCGGCGATAGCACCACGCCAAACCCGGATGCCATCCCATCGGGCCGGTCACGTAAGGATCGCTCGATTTTTTCTGTTCCACGCCGTTCACGGTCCAACGCAGAACGGGGTCTTTCAAGAACGATTGCTCGTGCGGCGCGACTCCCCGCTCGTGCCATTGATAGAGGAACGACTTCGATCCATGCCCCGGCAGAGGCTCATCGTTCGGCCCCAGATCCTGCGCGTCGGAGAACGGTTGAATTACATCGTAATGCTGGAGCAGGTGCAGAATCTCTTGCGCCCAATCCGGCCGCGCGAACTGAACATCGGCGTCGAACACGCCGATGTAACGGCAATCCGCCGGCAGCCGCTCGGCTAACAAATTGAGTGCGTTCTCCTTGTGCCAGAACTCGCAACGCGTGCGAAGCTGCAGGTGTTGCGGATTGCCCGGCTCGGTCACCTCGAACCGTCTTCCGCCGAAGGCAATCTCCGCCGTATAGAGAATCGCCCCGCCGCGCTCCATGTGATCCTCAAATCGCCAATAATTGCGATAGCGAGCCCGGAATCGCACTGGGTTTTCGAGCATGGTCAGCACATATAGCTTGTCGGGGAACACGTGGATCCCCGGCTTGGCGTGTGAGGGGTGGCGGATGAACTGGTGCGCATCGTCGCTCGGGTTGAAATACGCGGTCATTTGCTAGCAACCTAACCGGTGACCGAGCGAACAGGCCGCGGACTTAAACGCCAACCGAAAGGAAAGACTTCAGAAAACGGCGATCGTTTGTGATTTAATATCGGACGGCATGAAGACGTTCGCGGCGCTAATCATCTTGCTGGTTCCGTGTGCGCTGGCGGCCGACACCGGCGAAACTCTCTTCCGCGAGCACTGCGCGCCCTGCCACGGACCCAAGGGCGAGGGAGGCCGAGGCGCGAATCTTGCGGTTCGCCGCCTGCCGCGTGCGCCGGACGATGCTACGCTCGGCTCCATAATCGCGAACGGCATTCCGGGAACCGAGATGCCGGTCACTCGCATGACCGATCCTGAGCGCGCGGCGCTTATCGCTTACATCCGCGGCCTCGGCCAAACCGCGGCGGGGCGCGTCAACGGCGATGCCACCCACGGCGAGCAACTGTTCTGGGGCAAGGGCAACTGCGGGCAGTGCCACACCGTCGGCCCGCGCGGGGGCCGCATCGGCCCCGACCTCACCAATATCGGCGAGCGCCGAGGCCCCGCGAACCTGCGCCAATCCCTGCTCGATCCTGAAGCCGAAACGCCCGAGAATTT
>JASHRP010000134.1 GCA_030037375.1 Bryobacteraceae bacterium
GCAAGTGCTGGGAACGGCGGTCATTGGAGGCATGCTCGCGGCGTCGTTGATCGCGATTTTTTTTATTCCAGTCACCTTCGACGTGGTGGAGAAAATTTCCCATCGCTTCTCGCGCAAGCCACACCCAACGCCGGAGTACGAGGAGCAGATGCGATGAGGTGCGCGGCAGTTATCGCATCAGTCGTGGCTTTAGTCGCGCTCGCTGGATGCACCGTGGGGCCGAATTATCACCGTCCGACGGTTGACGTTCCGGCGAGCTTCCGCAACGCGGATCAATCTGCTACGGCTGCTTCGATAGGGAGCGAGAAATGGTGGGAGGTGTTCCAGGACGCCGAACTTCAGAAGCTGATTCGGACTGCCATCGCGCAAAATTACGATGTGAGGATTGCGGCGTCTCGCATCCTGCAAGCGCAGGCACAGGTTACCATCACACGGTCCCAAGAGTTTCCTCAAGTCAACGGCACCGCCGGCTATCTCGGACAGAAGATTCCATTCTTCGGATTCGCCGCGTTCGAACTGCAGGGAGCCTTTTCCTGGAACGTCGATTTTTGGGGGCAATACCGCCGCGCCACCGAAGCCGCGCGCGCGGATCTGCTGGCCGAGGACTGGAATCGAAAGCTGGTCCTGAGCACCCTTGTCTCGGATGTGGCTACCGCATATTTCCAGCTTCGCGAGCTGGATCTAGAGCTCGAAATCGCGAAGAGCACGCTGGCTTCGCGACAGGAGTCGCTGCAGCTTACGAACACTTTGGAACGCGGAGGCGCCACCAGCTTACTGGACGTGCGGCAGGCGGAGCAGCTCGTTGAAACCGCGGCGGAGACAATTCCCGATACCGAGCGCCAGGTTAGTGTGCTCGAAGACACGCTGAGCACGTTGATGGGCGAAAATCCGCACGACATTCCGCGCGGTCTGGCGCTGACGGAGCAGCCAATTGCCGAAGCAATTCCCGCTGGCCTTCCTTCGGAGTTGCTCGAGCGCCGGCCGGACATCCGCCAAGCCGAGTACCAACTGATCGCCGCGAACGCGCAAATCGGCGTCGCGCGCGCCCAATTCTTTCCCACCCTTCCGCTTACCGGCGCCGCCGGAGCCGAAAGTACCAGCTTGGCGGCTCTGTTCCTGGGCTCGGCGTGGAGTTTCACGGCGCCGATCACGCAGCCCATTTTTACGGCGGGCAAGCTGAAGGCGAATTTAAAGCAGGCCGAGGCGCAACAGCAGCAAGCGCTGCTTACCTACCAACAAACCATCCAGCAGGCGTTCCGGCAAGTCTCCGACGCGCTGATCGCCTACGCCAAGTATCGCCAGTTCCGCGAGCACCAGGACGCGCTTACGACGGCGGCGCAGGGCGCGGCGAACCTATCGGAGACGCGGTATCGCGGCGGAGCGGCAAGTTACCTCGAGGTTCTAACCAACGAGACCAACTATTTTGCCGCGGAGCTGAGTCTTGCTCGCGCGCGGCTGAATGAGCGCCTCTCGTTAGTCCAAACCTACAGCGCTTTGGGCGGCGGCTGGGAGCAGTAAAGCAGCTCAATTTTGGGTATATACTCAAATCCGTACCGAGATCGCACACACGATCCGGGGTGATGGAGGTTCTATGAGACCAAGGGCTCTCGCTTTCGTGGCGGCTGGTTTGGTTGCATTCGGCTCGGGGATACCGGCATGGGCGCATCATTCGTTTGCGGCATCCTACGATCTGACTAATCCGGTGGAAGTTCACGGCGTGATTACGCAGGTGTTGCTGCGCAATCCGCATTCCTGGTTCATGCTCAACGTGAAAGATCCCTCGACAGGGAAGATGGAAGAATGGGCGTTCGAAGCCGGCACGCCCAGCGGAATGATTCGTAACGGCTACAAAAAGGACGTGATCAAAGAAGGAACTGAGGTCACAATCAAGGGCTTTCACGCTCGGGACGCCTCCCAGAAGCGAGGAATGTTGAGGGAACTCATCACCACCGCGGACGGCAAAACCTACGGCATGTTCGGACCGCAAGAGAGTCCGGCGGCTAAGTAGCGAATCCCAGGAGACGTGCAACCATGAAGCTCTCCATCGTGACGGCGGCAATTGTCGGTATGTTGTGGAGCGCGGGTCCGATCGCCGCGCAAGCTCCAGCAAGCGGCCCTTCGGCGGTTCCGCGGGCAGCGGACGGGCATCCAGACCTTTCCGGCGTGTGGTGGCGCGGAGCGGATGTCGGCGGAAGGCCGGCGCCGGGCGCCCGCGGAGCCGCGCCAGTAGGCGGCGGACGCGGACGCGGCGCTGCAGCCGCGCAGCCGCAGACCTTTGCGAGTTTGTATAACCCCGCGGCTCAGGCCAAGGCCAAGACGTTAGCCGATAAAGACGATCCGGCGCTCAGTTGCACATCGACCGCATTCGGCACGCTGAACGTGAGCATGTTCGACGTTGGGGCGGTCGCGCAGATTGTGCAGACTCCCAAGTTCGTCATCATGCTTACGGAGACCTACAACGGTTTTCAGATCATCCCCTTTGACGGAAGACCGCATCGTGACGAGGTACCGCCTTCAAATCGCGGCGATGCAATCGGACGCTGGGACGGCGACACATTCGTAGTCGATAAAACTAATTTCACGGACAATACCTGGATTTCGGCCGAAGGCCGCGTGTCCTTCCACTCCGACGCGCTGCATATCATCGAGCGCTACCGCCGCGTGGACAAAGACACGCTGGAGATTGAGGCGACGCTGGAGGATCCCAAGGTGTTGACGAAGCCTTGGGCCGTGCCGAAGCAGACTTTGGTTCTCGCGCCGTTCGATCAGATCATGGAGTTGGCCTGCTCCGGCGACGAATCGAAAGCTGTAATGGACGCCGCCGCGAAACAGAACGCCCCGAAAAATTAGGCGGTTATCGCGACCGTCGCGACATCAGTAAATTCATCCAGTCGTCCATTCCGGCTCCGGACTTGGTCGACAATTCCATCACCGGCAGACCCGGGCGAATGGATTCGATGTTCGCCCGCGCGGCTTTGCGGTCGAACTCCACTGCTTCCGCCAAGTCGATTTTTGTAATCACAGCAACGTCGGCGCTGTTGAAAATGGTGGGGTACTTGAGCGGTTTGTCTTCGCCCTCTGTCACCGATAGCAGCACAGCCCTCAGCGCCTCGCCGAGATCATAGGCCGACGGGCAAACCAAATTACCGACATTCTCGATGAACAGGAAATCAAGCCCGGCGAGATCCCACTCCTGCGCCGCTTGCTCGACCATGGCCGCTTCAAGATGGCAGAGCGTGCCGGTTGTGATCTGCTTCACAGGAGCCTTGCTTCGCGCGAGGCGAACGGCGTCGTTGTCCGTGGCAAGATCGCCCACAATCGCCGCCGGGCGGTAGTTCGCCTGCTTCAGCAACGTCAGAGTCTTCTCCAGGAACGCCGTCTTGCCGGATCCGGGGCTGGACACAAGGCTCACGACCAGCACGCCCGCGCTCTCGAAGCGCTCGCGCAACGCCCGTGCGACTTCGTCGTTGCGCTTCAGTACATTCTTTCGGACTTCTACAATCCGGGGCGTCATTCTTCTAGCTCCCCCGAGGCCTCTAACTCAAGTGACGCAATTTGCAGTTCATTTCCGCTCACTTCTTCAATCACCAATCGGGCGAGCGGGAAGGGGCTTGGCTCGCGCGCCAGCTCATAGGCGGAAGCCAACGCTTCCTTCACCACTCCCGAAAGCTTGCCGAGCCGGAGATTGATGATGTCCAGCTTCGCGCCCGGGTGCCGTTGCATCTCCTCCTCGGCCACGTCGAGAATGCTGAGCGCGATCGAAAGCTCATGCATGCCCGATCGTCCCCAGCAGATCTCGGATCACATGATAGACCGAAGCCTGCACTTCCTGAATGCGCGGAATGTAGTCGGAATTGACCACTATGCGGTGATCCGCCACGCCTTTCCGCGCGATCTCGCCTCCGTCATAGCCCAGCAGAGCCACCGTGAGGAGCTTGCGCTTTCGAGCCTCCTCCAGCGTCGCGATGATATTCTTCGATCCGCCGCTGGTTGAGATTCCGATCGCGACATCCTGCGGCCGTGCACAAGCAATCAACTGACGGAGAAAGATCACCTCCGTTCCGATGTCGTTCGCGAGCGCGGTGATATTGGCCGGTTCGAGCGAAAGCGAAACCGCGGGAACCGGTCGCCATCCCTTCGGGGGCATCACGCAATCGATAGCCCAGTCATTCGCGTCCGTCGCCGAGCCGCCGTTTCCAAAAAGGATCAGTTTCCCTCCCTGGCTAAGACGGGTGTGAATCGCGAGCGCCGTATTGGCGATATTCTCAGCCTGTTCCTTCGCGACCGTCGCGCGCAGCTTAGCGTCCTCCCGCGCCTTCACGCGGATCGACGCGGCGACATCCTCGATTACGCCGGCGGTTTGCTGCTTCTCCTGCCCGAGGAACGGGTAGAGAAAGCTTGCGTTGCCCGCATCGTGGCCGAGTTCGCGATGTTCGAAAAAGACGTGCACCGTTTCCCACAGCGTGTGGTACAGAATCTCGATCATTTCCTGATGAAGGAATGGATCGGTCGATGTCTCGCCGCAGGTATATGAACCGCGTTGGCCTGGTAACGCGAAGGTCATCGCATGATGTGAGGCCGCAAAATCGAGCGCGCTCTCGACTTCAGCATCTCCGCCGGGCGGACCGAATCCCATGACCATGTCTTCAGGCTGAACGATGGCCTCCAGCCATGGCCGGAACAAGATTGACAGGTCCAGCGCTGGCAGCGCGCGTTTGCCTACGATCACCGGATGCACAAACTCCACCGAGACATGCTGGGCGTCGGTTGAGTACGGCCCGCGGCCGAAAGCCAGCAATCGCCCGCCTTTGAGAAAGCGCTCCGACATTTCCCGGCACGCGGCGGCCAGACGGTCCGCCTCGCGCGCGAAGAACGCTTCATACAGTGTGTTTCGCTCCGCTAGCGCGCTTTCGACTCGGTTGGCGAGCGCGGACGCGGCGGTCAGCATATCCGTGGCAGCGGATCGCCGACAAGCATGTCGATGACGCGCGTGCCTCCATAGCCCGCGACCCCAAGTACAGTCGCGGCGGGCTGCTCGCGAATTTCGCCTATGATCGCAGCTTCTTCTCCGCCGGGCGCGGCGCGCAACGCCTGAAGCGCCGCTTCCGCATACTCTTCGGCGATCACCGCCAGGAACTGGCCTTCATTCGCGATATGCAGGGGATCGAGCCCCAGCAGCTCACACGCTCCGCGAACCACGTCGCGCACGGGGATTCTCTCCTCGATCAGCGCCACGGCAAGTTTACAATCGCGCGCAAGCTCATTTAGCGAAGTCGCGACGCCGCCGCGAGTGGGGTCGCGCATCCATCGGATCCCCGGACCGGCGGCCTTCGCGAGCGCTTCGACCATCGGCAAAACCGAGCGTGTATCGGAGCCCAACTCAGCCTCGAAATCGAGTTCGCCGCGCGCCAAAAGAACCGTTATGCCGTGGTCTCCAATCGGTCCGCTGAGCAGCACCTTGTCGCCGGGGCGGACGGAAGCCGCGGATAACGAAAGTCCTGCGATGGGCGTGCCGATGCCTGCCGTCGTAATGTACATCCGGTCGGCCTTGCCATTCTCGACGACTTTGGTGTCGCCGCCGGCAATCACGACTCCAGCGCGCGCTGCCGCATCAGCCATCGCGCGGATTTCCGCTTCGAGCACGCTTGTCGTCAGGCCGGCTTCTAACACGTAGGTGACGAGAAGCGCCTGCGCTCGCGCTCCGGAAACCGCCAGATCATTCACCGTTCCGTTCACGGCTAATTCGCCGATCGATCCTCCAGGGAAGCGCAGCGGTTGCACGACGAAGCTGTCGGCTGTAATGGCGATGCGGGTTCCGTTCAGGTCTATATGAGCTGCGTCGCCGAGCGGTTCCGTCAACGGGCCGCACAACAGCGGCGCAATCAAGCCTTCAATCAAACGGCGGCTTGCTTTGCCGCCGGCTCCGTGCGCCATCTCGATCTGTGGATCGCGGAAGGAGATCTTCGGCAACGCCGCAGTCATGATGGAGTGCCGGCCAGCGCCATCGCCTTGCGATGTTCGTAGTTGTAGTAGGCCGCGCAAGAGCCCTCCGAGGAAACCATCAGCGCGCCGATGGGGTGCTCCGGGGTGCACTCTTTACCGAATAGCTTGCACTGGGCGGGTTTGAGCACGCCCTTGAGCACCTCTCCGCATTGAGCGGCCTTTGGATCTGTCACGCGCACGCCTGGCACCTGGAACCGCTTCTCTGTATCCCACTCGGCGTAGGCCGGCCGAATGCAAAGCGCGGATTGCGAAATAAACCCCATCCCGCGCCATTCGAAGTACGGCCGGAGCTCGAAAACCTCGCCGATCGCCTTTAACGCCGCGCGATTTCCCTCCCACGGGACTACGCGAGTGTATTGGTTCTCCACCGTTGCTTCGCCTCGGTCTAGCTGGCGCAGCAGCATCACGATGGCCTGCAATACGTCCACTGGCTCGAATCCCGACACCACGATCGGCTTTCCTTCATTCTTGGCGATCCATTCGTAGGGCCGGCAACCGATCACGGTCGAGACGTGGCCCGGCCCGATGAACGCGTCAATGCGCATGTCGGGTGAATCGAGGATCGCGCGAATAGCGGGAATTATGGTGACGTGGTTCGAAAAGACGGAGAAGTTTCCGATCCCTCCCTTTTTCGCGCGCATCAGCGTGAGCGCGGTCGACGGCGCGGTGGTCTCGAAGCCGATCGCGAAAAACATCACGTGTTTTTCGGGATTTTGTATCGCCAGGCGCAACGCATCCGCGGGCGAATAGACGATTCGGATATCCATGCCGCGAGCCTTATGTTGCAGCGGGCTCCCGTTCGCGCCGGGCACGCGCATCATGTCGCCGAACGCCGCGAAAATAACGTTGCCTTGCTGGGAGATCGAGAGTGCATCGTCGATTCTGCCCATCGGCAACACGCACACCGGGCAGCCCGGCCCGTGGACCAATTCCACATTCGCAGGTAGCAGATCTTTAAGGCCGAAGCGGTAGATTGCGTGGGTGTGCCCGCCGCACACCTCCATCAGGCGGTAATGCCGGTTGGGATCGGCAAGCCGCCGAATCTCGGCGGAGGCTTTCGCAATGACCTCCGGTTCACGGAACTCGTCCACAAATTTCATGAGTCGTTCAGGCCGTAGTTCCGGACCTCCTCCTCGGCGGCGTCTTGCTCGCCCAGCATTTTGAGAACTCGAATCTGGTCGTGCGCCTGCTCCTCGCTGATCTTGCTCATCGCGAAGCCCACGTGAACCAGCACCCAATCCCCCGCGGCAGGCTGATCATCCTGCAACAGGCCGATGTTCACGTGACGCCGCACGCCGGCGACTTCGACCAGCGCCTGGTCCTCCGGATAAAGCTCGACGATTTTGGCTGGTATCGCTAGGCACATGCTCTCATCCTTTTCGCATTTCTTCGGCCTTCAGCTTGAGTGTACCTCCTGGGAGAGGCCGGTTCCGAGAAACCATGAATTCAGCACCACATCCCGCACGAACCAGCGTGTGCGCAGGAGGTTTCCTCCCAGGAAAGCGGCGACCGTCGACGGAAGAAGGCGTGCGATGCTAGCCGCGCTGGTCTGGGTCCTATGCGCAAGCAGGGACGCATAGCTCTCCACCTGACGATTCGCAATACTTCGCGCGGCGAGCAATCCCGATGCAACCGCCGGCCAGATCCCTTCTCCACTTTGCGGATGTGCCAACCCCGCGGCATCGCCAATCAACACGATGCCGTCTTTGTAGCTCGCTCTCGTCGATATTCCTTGGAGCAAATACGCGTGCCCATGAAGCGGACGGACCTCAGAGGAGATCCTTCCGGCTGCTTTCAAAAATTGCAGAAACACCGCGACGTGGCCGGCGAGTCCGTGCGGATCGGCCCTGCCCAAACCCACATTCAAGAAAGGCCCCTTGCGAAAGCACCAGCCGTAGCCTTTCATGTCGGGGCAGAAGTAAAGCTCGGGCCGCTCACCGCGGATGCGGCAGCGGGCGGCCTGATCCCGGTTCATTTCGAACTCCGTCTCCTGCGCGACAACGGCAGCTTCGTTCGCCGCGTTCGCTCCCGTCAAACGCGCTACCGGACAAAAGTGTCCACCCGCGCCCACCAGCACGGGACTCTCGATCTGCTCGTTGGCGACCCACATCTCGACGTGGCGCCTAAGGCCCGTCAAGCTCACGCCCAGGCGGAGCCGCGCACCAGAGCGTCTCAGCAGGTAGTCATCGAACTCCCAGCGGCGGATTCCGTAGCTCACGGCGTGGCCGTAATCGACTTCCACCGCGGATTCCGTACCGGATCCAGCGACTCGGCCCACGCGAAAACCAGTGATCGGTTGAAGCACGCGGCCGCGCGCGTATTCCTCGGGATCGATTTGAAGAGCCGCCAGGACACGCGGCGTGATCCACCCCCCGCAGACCTTGTCCCGCGGAAAATGCTGCTTATCGAGGATAACTACGTCCGCTCCCGATCTCCGCAAACCCCACGCGCAAGAAGACCCGGCGGGCCCTCCTCCGATGATCAGGACGTCGCATGAGTCCATTGCAAGTTCTCATCGCTTTGGTTAATGTCCAAATATAATGGCGCGCGTGTCCAGGATATCGGTGCGGCTTTCGGTCCCGCAAAAGTGATCTGGAAGAGCTGCAGAGTGCCTGTTCGAAACCCGGCGAGCGATCCCGCCAAATACAGCCGCCACGCGCGCTGAAACCACGCGCCATTCATGTCGCACACCTGCTGGCCCGATTTCTCAAATCTTTGCAGCCAGTGCTCCAGAGTCTTGGCGTAATGAAGGCGGAGATTCTCCACATCCAGAACCGCATAATGATGAGGTTGAAGGACGGCCATCGCCTCCGCGAGCGTGGGAGCGTACGCGCCTGGGAAAATGCGCCGCCGTATCCAACGGCTGAAGTCTCCTTTGTAGCTCCTTCCGATGAAATGCAGCAGGCCGCGGCCGGCATCTCCAATCGACCGGTGAATCACCCTCCCGAAATCCGCGAAATGATTCGCTCCGACGTGTTCCAGCATTCCCACGGAAACGAAAACGTCGAAGGGGCCAGAGACATTGCGGTAGTCGTCTTCAATAAACTCGACCCGGTTGCCGAGCCCTTCCTCCGACGCGCGGCGCCGCGCGTAATCGATCTGCTCATGCGAGATATTGAAAGCTTTGACCGTCACGCCGTAGCGGCGCGTCATGTGGAGCGCCAGAGCTCCCCAGCCGCATCCCGCTTCAATCACAGTCTCGCCAGGCCTGAGCGCCAGTTTGCGGCAAACATAATCCAACTTGGCCTCTTGCGCATCCTCCAAAGTCGCGGATGGCGAAGGGAAGTACGCGCAAGTGTACACGAGATCTGCATCCAGCCACAGCTTGTAAAAATCGTTGCCTAGGTCATAGTGCCTGTGAATATTCGCGCGCGAGCCGCGTTCCGTATTATTTTGCAGGCGGTTCATCAAAGCCGAAGTCAGCCGGCGATACGGTTCCCATACCCCCGCCCGGCTTGGCCAGGTCCGGTAAACTTCTTCCAAACCTCGGGTAAAATCGCCCTCAACCTGAATCCGGCCGTCCGCATATGCTTCACCAAACGCAATTTCAGGATCGGCGACCAGGCTAAGGAGGGTTTGCCGGTCGCGAATGATTACCGTCGCGACCGGAGAGACACCGGGCGGCGACAGCTCCGTCCCGTCCCCCATGACTAACCGCACCGGCGCGGGTCCAATGACCTTAAAGATTTGGCGAAGTAACCAACGTTCGATTCGAGGCAGCCCTCGTTTGAGTTGAAGGCCGTTTCCGATTGCAATACCCGAATGGCTCATCTCGCTTTTATTTTCTTGCAACGCAGTGATGTTCGCCAGGGGCTTCACGTTACCGTTTGGCGCTTTGGAATTTGTATTGCTGCAGCGAGGAAGGAGGAGCGCCATGGAAATGATGTCTGGTGATTCCAAAATCCAGAAAGGCCTCGATGCTTTGTGCGCCGGGAAAGATTTTACTCAGGGAGTTAAAGATATGACCGATCGGGTTGAGAAGGGCATCAGCAGGCTCAAGGCAGTCATCGACGATAACAGAGCGACCGCGGAAAAGCTTCTCAAGCGCGGCCGCTATGCAGTGGAAGACGGTATGGAAGAGACCGCTCGTGCGATTAAGCGCAACCCCTTTGGCTTCATGGCGATAGCCTTTGTCGCCGGAGCTGCAATCGGCATGTTAGCGCCGCGCATCGGCAGACAGGCATAGCCGGCAGCTAGTCCTGCCTCAGCGCGATCACAGGATCTACCGTGGCAGCCCGGAATGCGGGCACCAAGCTAGCCGCTACTACTACGCCCAGAGTTACCCCAGCTACACCACCGAAGATCCGCGGGTCGGAAGGGCTAACATCGAAGAGTAGCGCGGAAAGGATCCGTGTCAGCGCGAATGCGCTGGTTAAGCCGAGGAGGAGTCCCACCGTCGTCCAGCGCAGCCCTTGCGCGATAACGCTCCGGACGATTTCGCCGCGACGCGCTCCGAGGGCCATTCGAATTCCGATTTCGCCTCTCCGCCGCGCTACCAGATACGAGAGGACGCCATATAATCCGATCGAGGCCAGCAGCAGCGCCGAACCGGCAAACGTGGCCACAATAACAACCTGCGTCTGCCGGCCGGACATCTGAGAATCCATGACGTCGCTCATCGTGCGCACGTTCGCCACCGGCTGATCCGGATCGATGGCCGCGATCAAGCTGCGGATACCGGCGACCAGCGGCAACGGATTCCCCGCGGTCCGCACCACCAGAGTGTGCGGCCAAAAGAACGATCCGCCCGGCCCATTTTGCGTTGCGGGAAAGTACATCTCCGGCCGGGGAGCGACGCTGAGGTTCACGATCCGAATGTCGCCTATGATCCCGACCACCGTGTAGGGCGCCTGTTTCGGTCCGCCATCGCCGAAACGGATGTGAGCTCCCAGTGCGTCTCCGCCGGGCCAGTACTCTCTTGCGGCGGCCTCGTTGATGACTACGACTCGCGGGGACTCGGATTTATCGCGTTCGTCGAAGAAGCGCCCACGAAGCAGTGGGATACCCAGGGTTCGGAGGTAATCAGGCGTGGCGACTCGATTGAACCCAGCGGGCACTTCACCTGGCCGTGGCCTCGGCCTGCCGTCGATGAAGAAGCCGCTCGATCCGCCATCGAATGTCAGCGGCGCAAAGTTGACATACGCGGCCGAGATGACTCCGGGAAGCCGTTCGGTTCGATCGACGACGTCCTGGTAGAACTGCGCCCTTCGTGCGCCATCCGCGTATTTCCCCGGCGGGACGAAAGTTTCAAGAGTCAGGACGTTCCCGGTGCGGAATCCAAGGTCCACACTTCGAATCCGAAGGTAGCTCTCCATCAGCAGCGCGGCCCCGATCAGGAGAAGAACGGTTAACCCGACCTCCGCCGCCACAATAGCGCCCTGCGGTCTGCCAAACGCGTGTCGCGCGGAACCCCGGCCGGAACCGAGCTTCAGCACTTCATTCAGGTCGGGCCGGGAAACCTGGACGGCGGGCGCGAGGCCGAAGAGCAGTGTCGCCAGAAGCGCGAGACCTGCGGTAAATCCGAATACCGCCAGGTCGAAGCGCGGCCTGGTGCCCGTTGGGAAGCTGTCGGGGATCAGTCGAGTAAGAAAGCCGAACGCTCCCGTCGATAGAATCGCGCCCAATAACGCTGCTACCAAAGCGAGCACAGCGCATTCCGTGAATAACTGACGCACGACCCGGCTCCGGCTAGCTCCGAGCGCGGCACGCATGCCGAGCTCCCTCTGGCGCGCGGCTCCCCGCGCGAGGAATAGGTGCGCCAAATTCGAGCACACAATCAGAACCAGCGCCGCCACAGCCGCCAGGAGCACGTTAAGCGCGAGGTCGATTTCTCCCGAGTAGTAGGCCCGCATCGGTTGGAGTGTGGACCCGAGGCGCTCATTGCTTTGGGGATATTCCAACGCCAGCCGCTTGGAGATTGCGGACAAATCTGCTTGCGCCTGCTTCATGGAAACTCCCGCTTTGAGCCGTCCCGGCACAAACAGGAAATGGGCCCCGCGTTGCGCGAGCTCGAGTGCGGTGAACCCTGGCGCCACCCAGATATCGGCCGCCGACGAAGGAAATTGGAACCCCGCGGGAGCGATGCCTACGACCAGGTATAGCTGGCCATTGAGATTGATGCTCCGTCCAACCAGACCGGGATCGCTTCCGAACTGCCGCTGCCATAAACCGTAGCTGACGACGGCGACATGGCCCGACTGGAGTTCATCGTCGGCCGGCTCCAGCGTGCGGCCCATCGCAGGCTTCACGCCTAGCACTCTGAAGAAATTCGAAGTCACCCGAAGGCCGGACATGCGCTGGGGCTCGCCGCTGCCGGTCAGGTTAAAAGTGAGCCAGCTCCCGGCAGCGATGTCCTCGAACGTGTGGTTCTGGGACCGCCAGTCTACAAAGTTGGCGGGCGCGGGCGTCATTTGGTGGCCGCGCTCGTGCCCATTGTCTTCCCAAAGCATGGCGAGCCGTTCGGGATCAGCCAGTGGGAGCGGACGAAACCGTATGGCATTTACCAGACTGAAGAGCGCCGCGCTTGCGCCCATTCCCAAGGCCAGGGTAAGAATCGCCAGAACGGCAAATGCGGGCTGCTTTCCGAACCCGCGAATCGCGTGGCGCAGGTCGTTGAGGATGCTCTCGATGTAATTGACGCGTCGCATGTCCCTGCATTCCTCCTGGAGTTGGGCGATCCCGCCCATGGTGCGTAGCGCCGCTCTGCGGGCCTCCAACGGCGGCATCCCGCGCTCGAGGTTCTCTTGAATTTGCTGATGGAGATGAAAATCGAATTCGTCCGCCAGGTCAAGCTCAACGGCTCGGCGCCGCATTAACGAGCGAAGACGGAGCCGAAATCGATTCAGCAGGCGCATGGCATTAACCCTCGGATGGCAGCACCACGGAATTGATCGCAGCCGAGAGCCGCGACCAGTTGGCTAGCTCCTTCTCCATTTGCTTGCGTCCGGCGCGTGTCAGCGAATAGAATTTGACGCGCCGTCCCGTTTCGGATTCCTGCCAGGCAGCCTTGATCCAGCCCTGTTGTTCCAAACGGTGCAGAGCGGGATAAAGCGAGCCCTGTTGGACTTGCAATACCTCCCCCGACATTTGCTGAATGCGCTTGGCGATCGCCCAGCCGTGCTTGGGCTCGAGCGAGACGATCTTGAGAATCAGGAGATCGAGCGTGCCTTGAACCAGATCGCTGGGTTTACCCATACTGTGACGATCTACAATAGCGCATCGATTGTAGATTGTCAAGGTATGCGTGACCCAAGCATGCATGCTGCCGAGCGCAGTGTATGATGTTCTCTTACCTCGAAGAGGAGAAGTAAGTGCACCCTTCCGGATTCAAAAAAATTGCGATAAGCGGTCTCGCGACCGGGCTCGGTATCGGTATTGGCTTGCTGATAATAACGTCGAGTCCCGGCCGCGCCCAGCAACAGAAAGAGAAAGGCAAAGGGGCTGCTCCCGCGCCCGTTCCTCCGCTTTTGCAGAATTATTCGCCGGTCACAGCCGAGCGTTTGAAAAACCCCGCGGATGGCGATTGGCTGATGATTCGCCGCACCTACGACGGTTGGGGTTACAGCCCGCTCAATCAGATCAACACGGCCAATGTATTCAAGCTGCACCTGGTCTGGTCGACGATCACCGGCGAATCGCGCGTTCATGAAGCCGCTCCCTTGGTCAATAACGGTGCGATGTTCGTATCGACTCCGACCGGACAAGTGATCGCCTTCGATGCGAAGACGGGCGACATCCTGTGGCGTTATCGCAAGCCGCGGCCGGAAGGCGCGGTTATTTTGCATGACGTGAACCGAGGTGTCGCGCTGTATGGCGACAAAGTATATTACGCCGCCGGCGAGGCGGAGCTAGTGGCGCTGGACGTGAAGACGGGCCGTCCGGTGTGGACCACGACGGTTGCCGATAGCAAGTCGGCGTACTATATGACGCTCGCGCCGCTGATCGCCGGTGGCAAGGTGATGGTGGGCTGCTCCGGCGGGGAAACCGGCATCCGGGGATTCGTCGCCGCGTTCGATCCCGAAACCGGCAAGGAGCTGTGGCGCACGTACACGATTCCCGCTCCGGGTGAGCCGGGCAGCGAGACGTGGCCGAAGGGCGATCAATGGCAACACGGCGGCGGTCCGGTGTGGGTCACGGGCAACTACGATCCCGACACAAACACCGCCTATTGGGGCACTGGAAACGGAGGACCATGGATGGGCGACAAACGGCCTGGCGACAATTTGTATATCGCCTCGACGCTTGCCATCGACGTCGCAACCGGCGCAATCAAAGGATATTTTCAGTACAACCCCAACGAATCGTGGGATTGGGATGAGGTTTCGCCGCCGCTTCTGATCGATTATCAACGCAACGGACGCACGGTTAAGGGTTTGGTCGACGTTGGGCGCGACGGCTACTTGTGGTTCCTCGATCGCGGCAACGGCGGGCCGATCAAGTTCGTTGAGGGGAAGCCGTTCGTCTATCAAAATGTGTATCCCAGCCTCGATCCTGTCACGGGACGGCCGGATGTCGATCCCGCTCACAAACCAGGAACCAACAAGCGCGCTGACTTCTGCCCCGGCACGGCTGGCGGTAAGAACTGGCCTCCCATCGCATACAGCCCGCAGACCCGCATGATCTACATCCCCGCGAACGCGAACGTCTGCGGCTCAATTATCGGCCAGGAAGACTTCACGTACGTTGCCGGCCGCGGTTACGCGGGTGTCTCGTTCGGCGGACCTCCCGTGCCGCCGCCGGCAACCGATCATTTCGGCGAAGTGCAAGCCTGGAACGTCGATACGGGCCAAAAAGTGTGGACGCACAATTTCGAGAAATCGCCGAATTGGGGAGCGATGCTCGCCACAGCGGGAGGGCTGGTCATTAGCGGCGGCACCAACGATCGTATGGTCCGCGCGTTCGACGCGAAGGACGGCAAAGTGCTGTGGGAGTTTCCGACCAGCAGCGGCGTCGAGGCCCCCGTTACGACCTACCTGGTCGATGGCAAGCAGTACATCGCCGTGCTGTCCGGCTGGGGCGGCGATGCTAACGGTATGAATGGCACGATCCAGCGGACCGTGACTGGGGTTCGTTCCGTGCCGGAAGGCGGCTCGGTCTGGGTATTCGCGCTGGAGTAACGAATGCGAGAACGGGCTTCGACAGCAGATAGAGACCGAGCCAGCTCCAGCTGAGACCGAAGCGGTCCCACGGGAAGATGAGCGGTACCCAGCCCAGCAGGATAACCCACGACAGTTTTCTGAACCGCTCGTACCACAGCCAATGCGAACGGTAATCGTTGGGCTGATCATTCAGTCCGGGGGGCATCATCCTACGGGAGTCCTCAGCCCGCGCTGCCCAGCCCTGGGATGCTGAGCGCCCGCGAGCGATCAGATTAACAGGTCAGCTGCGGCGGAAGAAACTGCCGGCCGAACCCTTGAGCTTGTCGAACTTGGACTCCTGCGGCTCGCCTGACGCCGCTGCGACCGTCGGCGCCGCAATTTCGGGGGGCCCCAACTCTCGTCCGCATTCCGGGCAGAAGGTTAATTTCGAATTTACCTTGAGCCCGCATTGGCAAACGATCCGGCTGCCCGATTCATGTAACCCCAGCGTGTCCTTCTCGTAATCGCCCGATAAGATTTTTGAGTATTGTTGATCGGCCGCGTACTCCGACAGCCGTTTCAATCTGGTCGGTACGAATGGGTGGGTGTTCTCCGCGGCTTCCAGAATGGAGACCAGCAGGACCAGCTTGTTCTTGACTGTCAAAAGCGCCACCATCTGCTTGCCTATCTGAGGGACCATTCCGAGGAGCTTCGCCCTCTGGCGAGTCCTCGAAGGGCACAGCGGACGAAGCGACTTCGTCCATAAAGCGCGCTGTTTCATTCCGCACGAAATGCAGCTGCGGGAGGCACAGTGGCTGCGCGACGCGCGGGAATCATGGAAGCAAGCACGACGACGATGGCAGTAACGGCGCAGGCGAGCGCAAGTGAAGCACCGTCCTTCGCCCGCACTCCAAAGAGAAGACCTTCTACAAGCTTGCTGCTCGAAAGTGCGGCGGCCACACCCCCAACGATTCCGGCGATGGCGTACAACGCGACCTCGCTCACAACGGTCCAACTCGCCTGGATCGGCGAGGCCCCGAGGACTATACGGATTCCGATCTCGCGCTCACGCCGCGCCACCGAGAATGCGAGAACTCCGAACAGCCCGACCGCCGCGAGCAGTGCGGCGAGTCCCGCAAAGAACGATGACAGCATTGCCAGAAGCCGTTCCATACTGAGGTTGTTGTCGAGCTGCATGTCGAGCGTCAGCATTCCGAACACCGCCACGCTTTTATCGACGGAGGCCACGGCTTGCCTCGAACTATTCATCATGTCCTCCGGGCTGCCTGAAGTGCGGACGAAGACAGTTAGCGCGCGCGCCCGGTCACTCGAGTCCGCATCGATCTGCTTATAAGGCACCCACCAGAATCGCGTTGTCTCCTGACGCATTGTGGCGTACTTCCCATCGCGCACGAGTCCGACGACCGTAATTTCCGGCGGCTTGCCCCCCGGGCCGATTCTTTTGCCAATCGGGTTCTGATTCGGAAAATAATGCCTGGCGAAGCTTTCGTTGATGATCGCCACCTTCGGGGCCGCGGGACCGTCCGTTGGCTCGAACTCCCGTCCGGCAATTAATGGAATTCTGAGCGCCGAGAAATAATCGTCGCTTACCGCGTCGCGGTCGGGCGAGGGTTCGCCTTCCGGAACGACATAGCCCTCCACGCTTATACCGCTTCCCCACCGGTATCCCGCAACCAGGCGTTGCCGTCCGAGGGCAACCGCTTGCACGCCAGGAATAGAAGCGATTCGTTCGCGTACGTGATCGTAGAAAGCAAACACGTTGTCGCTTGGATATCCGGCCGGGTTCAATCCGAACTGGATCAGGTGATCGCTGCGGAAACCCAGATCGAGATGGCGGAGGTCTGCTAGTGTTCGGGAGAAGAGTCCCGCCGCCACAACCAGAACCACCGAGATGGCTACTTGGACGCTGATCAATACTTTTCGCGCCGCCATGCGGCCGATGCCGGCAGAGAAAGTGCCCTTCAAGCCGGCCAATATATTACAGCGCGACGCGTGGATCGCAGGCGCAACGCCGAAGAGCACTCCGGCGGCTAAGGCAATCGCGAAGTTGAAGAGCAGTATGGCGCTGTCAGGCGCAACTCTTAGGGTGGAATGCCCTCGGTCCGTCACTGCCAGATTTAATAGAGCCGCGGTGAATCCGTAGGCCACGGCGACTCCGAGAGCGCCGCCGAGAAAAGCCAGCAGCAGACTCTCGGCGAGATTTTGGCGGATCAGTCGTCCGCGGCTCGCTCCGATCGCGGCTCGAACGCTGTGCTCGCGTTCGCGGGCAGATCCGCGAGCCAGAAGCAAATGCGCGATGTTCACGCAAGCGAGCAGTAGAACCGAAATAACCATCGCCATCAGCACCCATAACGCGCGTTGCCAGGTTTTCGGAGTGCCGGTGCCGTGCATGGCAGGTGTGACCTGCATCCGTTCCGATGCTCGAATGCGACGTTGGTAATCCGTGTTCCAGATGCGTCCGGCCATTTCGTAATTTCGTGACAGCAGCGGCAACAGCGAATCCCCGGCTGAAGCGAGGCCGACTCCCGGCTTGAGACGCCCATACACATCCAACCACCAATCGTTGCGGCTTAGAATTTGGGAGCTGGGGTACGGACCCATGCTGATCGGAATCTCAACATCTGGAGTTTGCCCGAGCGACAGGCCGTCGAAGCCCGCGGCGGAAACGCCAATGATCGTGAAAGGCCGTCCGCTCAGTTGAATGGTTTTGTTCAGAACGGATGGGTCCCGTCCGAAGCGGCGATCCCAGAAGTTGAAGCTCAGCACAGCCACCGGATCGACTCCGATGGCAGTATCTTCGCCTTCCGTAAACAAGCGCCCGAGGGCCGGGCGAACACCGAGCAGTTGATAATAGTTGCCCGATACGGCCAGGGGCGTGACGGGCTCCGCGCTTCCGTCGATCAGCATGGTCATCTGTCCCATTCCGGTTATAGCCAGAAAGCCGTCGAATGGAATCCCTTTGGCGGATTGGAGGTCCTTGAGGAATGGGTAGGAGAAGGAAGGCAGTGACGAATTTTCAAGCGTGCTGCGCGTCACGCGAACCAGATTTTGCGGGTCGCGTACCGGCAGCGAATCAAGAAGCATTTGCTTCACCAAGCTGAAGATGGCGGTATTAGCCCCGATGCCGAGCGCCAAGGACGCTACCGCCGTGATCGTGAACCCGGGCGATTTGCAAAGCAGTCGAAGCCCGTAAGCTAGGTCTTTCACGGCGTCGTCTAACCAGATCCAGCCCCACGCATCGCGAGCGGATTCGAGAGTGAACGCCTCGCTGCCGAAGTCACTGCGCGCGGCCAAGCGAGCTTCGCGCTCATCGAGACCAGCCTCACGATGCTCGCGAACCAGTTGCTCAAAATGCAGACTCGCCTCATCGAGGAGCTCGTTTTGTTGTTTCGAGCGATAGACCAGCGCTCGAACCCGTTTGCGGAGCACCCTCAGAATCCGCATCGCATTAAGCCTTTTGAATCACGAGCCGCACCGCGGCGGAGAGGCGATCCCAAGTCTGCAACTCGATTGTGAGCTGTTTCCGTCCCTCACGGGTCAATGAGTAAAATTTAGCGGGCCGGCCGAGATCGGAGTCCTTCCACTTCGCGTCAATCCAACCCTGTTGTTCCAACCGGTGCAGAGCTGGATAGAGAGAACCTTGCCCGAAGGACAGGACGTCCCCGGAAAGAATCTGGATGCGCTTGCCGATAGCCCAGCCGTGCAGCGGCTCCCGGGCTAGCGTTTTGAGAATTAGGAGGTCCAGGGTCCCTTGCAGCAGTCCCGAAGGCTTTGGCATTGCTTGATACCTCGAACATCGACAATAATACCTCGATGATCGACACAAGGCAAGAGAAATTCTTGGATGGCCACGAAGCGGCTTACCGGCAAACGTGATTTGACTTGAGGGGCGATTTTTGTGAGACTGAACACGTTTGCAATGGTTTCCATCAAGGACATCGCCCGCGCCGCTCAGGTGTCCCATTCGACTGTTTCCAGAGCTCTGCGCAATAGCCCACTCGTCAACGCCGAAACCCGCGCTCTAATCCAGAAAATCGCTGGCGAGTCTGGCTACACCGTAAGCGCCGTGGGCCGGAGTCTGGTCACACGGCGGACCAATACCATTGGGGTGGTTGTAACCACCATTGCCGACCCATTCGCCGGAGAGGTAGTGAGCGGGATCGAGGAGTTCGCCTTGACGCACGATTACTCCGTGATTCTCGCCGCTTGCCACGCGGACCCGGAGTGGGAACTTCGCGCGGTCCATTCTCTTCAAGAACGGCGTGTGGACGGCATTCTAGTGATGGCCTCGCGGATCGGCGCCCTGTACCTGCCCATGCTCTCCGGAATGAAGGTGCCCATCGTTTTGATCAATAGCCACCACCCGGGTGAATTTGTTTATTCGGTGAGAATCGATAACACCGCCGGGGCGCGGGTGGCCACCCAGCATTTGGCTGGGCTCGGGCACAAGAGAATCGCCTATATCGGCGATAAATTCGGCTTCCAGTCCGACATGGAACGGCTTGCCGGATATCGCGAGATTCTCGAAGAAACCGATCTCGGCTTCGAGCCGCAACTGGTGGCGCACGGCGACGGCACGCCCGAAGGAGGAAAGCGGGCGATGCAGGGGCTGTTGAGCTCGGCGGAACGCCCCAGCGCGGTCTTTTGCTACAACGACCGGCTTGCCATCGGGGCTATGCGCGCGGTTCGCGAACAGGGCCTGAGTGTGCCGCGAGACGTCTCGATTGCCGGCTTCGACGATCTGTTTCTGTCCTCTTACACCGATCCCCCTCTGACCACCATCCGCCAGCCGAAGCGGGAGATGGGTTCGCAGGCCGGCGAGATTCTGCTGCAACTTCTCAGCGGAGAAAAACCGGAAAGCCGGATGACCACCGGCGTCCTGGTCCTTCGGGAATCTACGGCGCCGCCCCGCGCCGCCGCCCGGCGCAGCCACGGATGATTTATCGTCGATTCACGAACGCGTAACACTGACTGGGCATAATCGCGGTTACCCGAGCTGCACACGTGTGCATAAGGGCACTTCCGATGAAAGGCATACTGCCAATGCGCCAGCTATTCGTATTTGTCGCGGCTCTTCCGTTATTCTTAGCTCCCTTGTTTGCCCAAACCGATACGAGTTCGCTTGGAGGCCGGGTGACCGATCCCCAGGGCGCAGGCGTTCAGGGGGCACAAATTGTTCTGCACAATCAGGCCACCGGTGCTGAGCGCAAAGTTGTCTCTGACGCGAGCGGCGAATACGTTTTCACCCTGATCCCGCCGGGCCGCTACGACATCGAGGCCACCGCCCCGGGTTTCAAGACGTTTCATGACACCGGATTCCCGGTCGACGTCGCGGCTCCCGCCCATCTCGATATCCAGTTCGCGGTCGGCAACGTATCGGAGCAAGTCGACGTTACCGCCGAGGTCTCCATGCTGAACACCGACTCAGCCGCGCAGGGCACTGTTATCAGCGATGAAAAAATTGAGGCGCTGCCGCTCAATGGCCGTCAGTTCATCGACCTGACCCTGCTCTCTCCGAACGTGACGGCCGGCGGCCGCTCCGTGCAGCAGAACCAGGTCCGCCTCAATCAAGACGGCGGATTCTCCGCCTCTGGCAATCGCACCAATAACAATGGCTTCCTGCTTGACGGCATCAGCAATCTGGATGTGGATTACATGTCGCTCAGTCTCACTCCGATTCTCGATACCATTTCCGAGTTCCAGGTGCAGACCGCGCAGCTCACGGCCGAATACGGCCACTCCGCCGGAGCCCAGATCAACGTAGTGACCAAATCCGGCACCAACGATTGGCATGGCGACGCGTGGGAATTCGTACGCAACCGCATCTTCGATGCGCGCCTGTTCAACGATCCCGCCACTCTGCCGCAATACCAGCGCAATCAGTTCGGCGCTACGGCTGGAGGCCCCATTCGCAGGAACAAGCTGTTCATCTTTGGCGGCTATGAGCGCCTCTCGCTTCGCCAAGCGGGAGGAAGCCTGACCACGGTCATCGTCCCCACCACGCTCGAACGCACGGGAAACTTCAGCCAATCGAATGTCAACATCTACGACGCGTTGACCAGTCCCCGCACTCAGTTCCCAAACAACACGATTCCGGAGACGCGCCTTAACCCCATAGCCTTGATCGCCATCAACGCGGCGCCGCTGCCCAATGTTCCCGGTTCAACCGACGAATACGTCAACGGCGACGAAGTGCTGAAGCAGGATTCGAACAACTACTCGATACGCTTGGACTATGTTCTGAGCCAGGCCGTGACGCTCTTCGGCAGGTACTCGGGAACGCGCGAGCAGGATGTGACGCCGGGAACCACGGCCGGCTACTCCTCCATCGGCTACGCGCAGCCCCAGAACGGCGTGCTCGGGGCTACCACTGTTATCTCGCCGAACGTCGTCAACGAATCCCGCATCGGGTTCAACCGCATGAATTACGGCAGCGGCATCCCAGAGCCTTTCTTCAACGTCAACGGAACCGAGGACCACCTGCCGTATTTCGACCTGACCAACTACGCGCAAATGGGCGGCGCGGGCGGCGGAGCCGCGCAGACTCGCGATAACACTTTCGAGGGCTACGATAACGTCTCCTGGCAGCGCGGCCGCAATCTTTTCAAGTTCGGCGCGGAGTATGAGTTCATCGAGTACGTTCCCGTCACGCAACCCAACGAATACGGGACCTACAAGTTCTCAAGCGGCCAGACCGCGCAAAAATCCGCCACCGACGGCACCGGCGACGCCCTGGCGAGCTTCCTTCTCGGTTACTCCTCTACCGCCAGCCAATCCTACGGCGTGCAACGCATGGACGGCCATCAGCCGGAATTCTCCACCTATGCGCAGGATCGCCTCAAGGTGCTGCCCAATCTGACCCTCGACCTCGGCCTGCGATATGAAATCGCGCCGCCGCTCTATGACACGCGCGGGCAAACCATGGGCCTGGACTTTTCGAATGTGCCAACGCCCCAGGCGATCTTTGCGCTCGGCCTTCCCACCAATTACTACGAGCCGACGTTCTACATTTGCGGCCAGGCCGGGTATCCCAAGGGCTGCGCCTACACCGACAAGAACAACTTCGCGCCGCGTTTCGGCCTCGCCTGGCAGGTGGAGCCCAAGACCGTGTTCCGCATGGGAGCGGGCATCTACTACAGCCTTACGGATTTCAGCTCCATTTCCCGGCTCACCAATTCCATTCCCGCCAACATCGCGGACACTCTTACCTCGGTGTCATTTGCGCCGACCTATCAGGGCTACAGCCTTTTCTCGCCCAGCCTGGCGATCGGCCCCACGACCAGCGTGAATCTGTACTCGCTCGACCCCAATCAGCGCACCAGCTACGCCATCCAGATGTCGTCGTCGATTCAGCGGCAAGTCGGACGCAATAGCGTGTTCGAGGTCGGGTACACCGGCACGCTCGGCATCAAGCTGCAGCAGAACGTTCAACTCTCGAACACGCTCCCCGGTCCCACGGCCGCCTCGACAAGGAAGCCGTACGTGGGTGCGGTCTTCGCTCCCGGCACCGTATTTCCTTCCTACATCACCGTGACCGGGAACAGCGTCCTGGCCGGCACGATCGCGACCCTGCCTAATGAAGCGCAGTCCAACTATCACGCTCTATACATTCGCGGGGAGCGTCGCTTCTCGCATGGATTCTCCTATCTAAGTTCCTTCACCTTTTCGAAAGCGATCACCGACGCACCGCAATTCCGCAACGCCGGAGGAGCCACCGGCACCGAAAATTCCCCCGCGCAGAACAGCTACGATCTCGCAGCGGATCGCGGGCTCGCGGCTTTCAACGCGAAGTTCCGTTGGGTCAACACCGCGGTCTACGCGCTACCGTTTGGACACGGCCAGCAGTGGCTGAACAACGGCGTCGCCTCGGCGATCTTCGGCGGATGGCAGCTCGCGGGAATCATGTCTATGCAGACCGGCTTCCCTTCCACCATCAACCTGACCGGAGACACAGCCAACATCGGCGGAGGAAGCGGGGGCATTCTGATCCGCGCGGACCCCGTTCCTGGCGTGAGCCCATATCTCTCCGCGGACCAGCGCTCCTCGGCTGAATGGTTCAACGTGAACGCGTTCGTCGACCCGCCGGCTTATCAGTTCGGCACGCTCGGCAGGAATACTCTGGTGGGGCCGGGGCTCTTCAACATCGATACGACGCTCAGCAAGCGGTTCCAGATCAAAGAGCGCGTCGGCGTGGAGCTCCGCGCGGAGGCCTTCAACGTCTTGAACAACCACAACTATAACCAGATCGCGCGCATCATCAATGCACCCGGCTTCGGTTCGGTGCAAAGCGAGCTTCCGATGCGCGAACTGCAGTTCGCCACGAAAATTACATTTTGAGGAATCGTATGCGAATTGCTTACCTTCTGATTGCAACCGTGGGTCTGCTCCCGGCCCAGACGCTTCATATCTACGCGATCGATGTGGAAGGCGGCAAGAGCACTCTGTACGTTTCGCCGTCCGGTGAATCGATGCTAGTCGATACCGGTTACGCAGGGAACAATAATCGCGATGCGAATCGCATCGCCGCAGCCGCGGCCAGCGCGGGCGTCAAGAAAATCGACTACCTAGTGGTCACGCACTACCATGGCGATCACGCAGGCGGAGTTCCGCAACTCGCGGCGAAGATGCCGATCGGAAAGATGTTCGACCACGGCGACAATTTCGAAGCCTCGAATGAGAAGACGCAAGCGGTCTACAAACCGTACGCCGCCTTACGAGAGAAGTATCCGCATCAGACCCTCAAGCCAGGCGACACGATCCCAATCAAAGGTCTGCAAGTGAATATCGTCGCGGCCGCAGGCGACGCAATCGCGAAACCTTTGCCTGGAGCTGGTCAGCCGAATCCATATTGCGCGACCTACGAAGCTCTTCCGCCGGATCCCGGCGAGAACGCCCGGTCATTGGCTATGATTATCACGTTCGGCAATCTTCGGATCTCCGATCTCGGCGACCTTTATTGGGACAAGGAGTATGATCTCGCTTGCCCGGTAAACAAGCTGGGCACGGTCGATATCTACATGACCACGCATCACGGCAACGAGAAATCCAGCTCGCCGCAGATGGTCTGGGCCTTGCATCCGAGAGTAGCGATCATGAACAACGGCGCGGACAAGGGCGGCTCCGTCAAAGCTTGGACCACCATAGAGAAATCCCCCGGCCTCGAAGACCTGTGGCAACTTCACTACTCCAACGAAGGCGGCAAGGACCACAACGTGGACGAAAAGTTCATCGCCAATCCCTCCGCCGAGAATGACAAGGGCTATTCCATCGAAGTCACCGCGCAGGCGGATGGATCGTTTACCGTGCGCAACAACCGCAATCAATTCGAAAAGACGTATCGCAAGTAGCGCCGCATGCGTTTTCTTCTGCCATTTCTGCTCGTGCCGATCGCTCTTGCGCAGTCTCTGCCAGTTGCTAAACCAAAGTTGCTCTATGTCGTCATACTGGCGCGCCACGGGGTGCGATCGCCGACCGCGACCAACGAGTCCTTAAGCCAATATGCCGCCGAGCCATGGCCCGATTGGGGAGTCGCTCCGGGGGAGCTGACCGCGCACGGCGCGAAGCTCCTGGGAATTCTGGGAGCCTGGTACCGCCAGTGGTTAGCGCGGGATGGGCTTGTGCCCGCTACCCGTTGCGAGGCGGCAACCAATGTCTACGTTCGTGCCGACGTGGGACAGCGGACAACCGCTTCGGCTCGCGCGTTGATGCAAGGGATATTTCCCGATTGCGCGATTCCGGCCGATACAGCTGCGGGCGAGTCCGACCCGCTGTTTCATCCGGTAACAGCGGGCCTGGCGCATGGCGATGCAGGGTTGGCCGCGGCAGCCGTCTCCGGCCGCATCGGCGATCATCCCGAGGCGCTCGCTTCCACACTGGACCAAGCCTTTCTCACCCTCCGCGAGATCCTGTTCGGCTGCGCGCCCGGGGGACCGTGCGCTGCGGAGAAGCAGCGCGGCAAGCAAGCGCTACTCAGCTTGCCGGCATCGGTTGCCGGTACCGAAGATGGCCTCGCCGACATCCGAGGACCGCTTCGGACCGGGTCAACATTGGCGGAAAACCTGTTGCTCGAATATGCCGACGGCAAGAGCGGCAAGGATTTGGGCTGGGGCAGGCTGGACGAATCCAAATTGAACGAAGTGCTGGCGATCCATACGGCCTATGCGGACCTCGCCCGCCGAACGCAATATCTGGCGAGCGTGCAGGGCTCAAACCTGCTCAGCCACATTTTGCGTTCGCTGGAGCAAGCCGTGTCGGGCAAAACGGTCTCGGGGGCGTTGGGAAAGCCCGCAGACCGGCTGCTACTGCTGGTGGGACACGACACGAATATTTCACACGTCGCCGGGCTGCTTAATCTCTCCTGGCTTATCCCTGGATACCAGCGCGACGACACGCCTCCCGGAGGTTCCCTCATGTTCCGGCTGTGGCAAGGGCCGGGAGCCGGTTATCGCGTCGAGATCTTGTACCTCGCACAGACGCTGGACCAGATGCGGAATGCATCACCGTTGACGCCGGATTCGCCGCCGGCGATTGCGCCGGTCTTCTTGCCCGCCTGCGCTGCCGCAGGTCCTTCGCCCGGCTGCGATTGGGAGCGCTTCCGGCAAGTTGTTGCGCAAGCCGTCGATTCAAAATATGCCGGCGCCCCATAATCCCCGCTCTAAGTCCTGAAAACGCAAGGGATTGAATTCCCTGCTTCTCGCCCCGCTTAGCTCCCGGCCCAGCCATAGGTCGAATATTAGCGACAATAGGTGCTTTAGCCCATTCACCAAAGCCGTACTAATCGCGGAGAATGACGGGGAGTGCGTGTTTTCATGGGTTGGAGTGATGTATCTGTGCGTTCACCGTTTCGGCTAGAGCTGGGCTGGAAAACGGCCCTGCTGATAATCGCGGCCACCCCCGCTGCTCCTCTGTTTTCCCAGACTGGCGACAGCCGAGTGAGCTCTGGCAAAGAGCTACCCGCGCCGATCGAGATCCGCGCGCCACTTGATAATCCTCTCGACATCCACGGTCCGGGCGTGCTCGCCACGGATGCCTTTGGCAACGTCTACGTGTCCGTCAGGGACGGCATTTTTAAGGTCGACCCTTCGGGACTCGTCAGTCGCGTCGCCGGAATCGGGCGGGATTGGCGGTATTCGGGCGACGGGGGCCCGGCCATCCGCGCGGGGATGAATCCCGGTGGCTTGGCGGTTGATCCTGCCGGTAACCTGTATCTCGCGGACACAGGTAATCACCGCGTTCGCAGGCTGGATGCGGCGACGGGCGTCGTCACGACGGTAGCCGGGACTGGCGACGCAGGTTTCTCAGGCGACGGAAGCCCGGCCACGCTCGCACAGCTCGATGGCCCCACCGGCGTGGCGATCGACAAAGACGGAAACCTTTACATCGCGGATGGCACGCGTGACGGCAAGAACCGTATTCGCAGAATCGACGGGCTCACGGGCTTTATCGAAACCGTGGCTGGGAACGGATCGCAAGGCTTTTCCGGAGACGGCGGTCCCGCGGCGCTTGCGCAATTCAGCTCCCTGGGAGGACTGGCGACTGACGCGTCCGGCAACCTCTATATTGCGGACAATTTCAATAACCGCGTCAGGATGGTTTCGGCGGCCACGGGCATAATCACCACAGTGGCGGGTAACGGAGTGGCCGGCTTTTTGGGCGACGGAGGGCCGGCGATAGACGCGCGGCTCAACAATCCGCTCAGCGTGGCATTGGACTCGGCAGGCAACCTTTATATCGCAGACTCCGGAAACTACCGCATTCGTAAGGTGACGCTAGCCAGTCGAACGATCGCCACCGTGGGGGCCGGCGATGTAGTCTATCGCGACCCCTGGCACGGCTTCCCGTGCGCTGTTGCGGCGGATTCCACGGGCAGCCTTTACGTCGCGGACTCCGGCACGTCGAGAATTCGCAGCCTTCCGCCGGGCGGCTTGATCGGCGTAGCCGGCGCTCCTACCCCGATCTCCTTCGCATCGTCGTCGAGCAGCGGTTTCAAGATCAATGTGACCTATGACTCCAGCGTGCCGGCCGCCGCGCAAACAGCTTTCAACAACCTGATCAGCACCTACGAGAGCGTTTTCACGACGAATATAACCGTGAACATAGACGTCAACTTCGGCAACACGGGTTTGGGAAGCTCTTCGACCCAGTTATTCGGCGTGTCCTACAGCGCATGGCGGGAGGCAGTAACGGCTAATGCGACCGCCAATCCCGGCAATACCTACTTAGCGGCCGCGGCCGCCAGCCTTCCGGTAAATGATCCGATTGGGCAGGGCGACCTCTACCTCACTACCGCTAACGCGAGAGCGCTCGGGTTCACCGCCAACGCCGCCGTTGACAGCACTCTGACTTTCAGCAATGCGGTTATTTTTGAGTACACTGGGATTGCTACGTCAGGCGCTTCGGATTTCCTGGACGTCGCGGCGCACGAACTCGACGAGGGCTTGGGCATCGGCTCGGCTCTTACCGGTCTGCAAAATAATGCACCGATTCCGTCCGACGATTATGCAAATGAGGACTACTTTCGCTACAGCGCGGCGAGTACTCGCGACATCACGACCAACCCGAATGCGGTTGTGTACTTTTCCTACGATGGCGGGAACACCAATGTGGCGCAGTTCAATCAGGCCTACAGCGCGCTGGGCGATAGCGATCTGGACCGCAATGATTGGATTTACGGCAATTCCGGCTGCCCTTCGGCGACGGTACACGTCCAGGATGCGATCCTATGCACGGGTCAGGCGGTGGCGATTGGATCGGGGCCGGAAATCACCGTGCTGGACACACTTGGCTATGAGTCGGTAGCCAGCTCTTGCACCGTCGGGCTTGCTCCGCAGAACCGGTCGTTTTCGTCGAGTGGAGGATCGAGCTCCGTGATCGTCGCCGACGGTTCCGGCTGCGGTTGGACCGCAACCACGGATTCCTCAAGTTGGATCACTCTCAACGGGAGTTCGGGAAGCGGCGACGGCTCTTTCAGCTTCACCATCGCATCCAATTCGACAGGCCAGGCACGGCTAGGAACCGTCACTGTTGGAACGCAATCCTTCAAGGTCATGGAAGGCGGGACAACGGCTCTATTCACTGATGTGCCTGTGGGATCGCAATTTTTCGACTACATTTCCCTGATGTATAGCAGCGGCATCACCGCTGGATGCAGCACTTCGCCAATGATGTATTGTCCGGCGAACGACGTAACTCGCGAGCAAATGGCGGTTTTCATGGTGGTCAGTCTGGATCTTGCGCTGGGGACCCCATTGAGCTATCCGCCAACAGCGTACTTCCAAGATGTGGCCTCGACCAGCTCCTATTTCCCCTTCGTTCAGAAGCTCGCCGAACTGGGAATCAGCGGCGGCTGCTCCTCCAGCCCTCCGCTATTCTGCCCCACGAACACGATTACCCAGGAGCAGATGGCGGTCTTCACCATCGTCGCGTGGATGCTGGCCAACGACTTGAGCACGTTCACTTACACTGAGACACCCTACTTTACCGACGTTCCCTCTACCAGCATCTACTTCAAGTTCATTCAGAAGATGATGGACATGGGGTTCTGGACCGGGTGCGGCAACAATCAGTATTGCCCGACCGACGCTGTGACTCGCGGCGACATGGCCCCGATGATCATGCGCGCCGTCATGGGCGCGCCGTAGCTTGATCCTCTTTGTTTGCGCTCTGTTTTGGGCCTGCGGAAAGGCTCACTCCTTTGCGCGGGATCGCACTCATACCGGGGCTTCGGGCTAGAAACTACCAGCTCTTTGGTATGGCCCCATTCGATTTTGAGCCGTACACTCAACGTAACAGTACCCCAAAGGCGACAGCAGGCACAACGATCCCTCCGACGGACAACCGCCTGTCTGTCGCCCCCCTTTTAAGGGAACGCGAGGCCCCCAGCCGCACATTGGCTTTCTGTGCCTTGGATCTCAGTGCACACGAAATGATCCGTGGCCTGGAAGTCTTTGCTCAACCGTTGAGAGGACACCAATTATACGAACATTAAACATTTCTAGCAGGAATGTTTTAATTAGCTTGTAACCTGGATGAGACGAGCTTGTGCGTATCGCGCGTGCATGCTAGTCACGTGATCGAAGCTCCTGGCTTTTCGCGTCGACGCCCGCCAAGGGCCGCCCCTGCGGCCTTTCAGGTCTCACCCAATTTTCCGGCGCGGCTAGAGGCCCGCTTTAAGGACTCTCCTTAAACCTGAAACCTGCGCCAGACCTGGGATCATCTAATCGACAAACGT
>JASHRP010000135.1 GCA_030037375.1 Bryobacteraceae bacterium
CTGTTCGAAGTAAGCAAGATGATGGCGCCGAGGCTCACCCAAATGCGAGTCGCCGCGGAGATGGCTATGGCGGAGCTGCGCCCGGGCGATCGGGTCGCGGTGATGTCTTTCGGTCAGGACGCCCGGCTGGAGCTGCCCTTAACTTCGGATATCAACGCGGCGAAACTGCAGGTCCGCAACGGCCTGTTCAACGCGGCGTTCAACGGGCGCGCCGTTATTCTGCCTGCGGCGGACGCCGCGGCCAAGTATTTGGCGGCCTTTCCCGACCCGCACGGACGCAGGGTTGCGATAATGTTCACCGCCGATGCCGGCTCAGGATACAAGGATCAGGGCCACATCGGTGTCGCGCAGGATTTCTGGGAGGCAGACGCGTCCCTCAGCGCGATGGTGGTACCAACGGCTCTCACCAAGCTCCTGCACGATACCGACCCGATGCATTTTCGCATTCTGCAAGGACTCAGTCTGTCGTTAGGCTTGAGCATTCAAGACTCGATCGATGAGGTGGTGGAGTTGACCGGCGGCGAGGTTGTGTATTCGGCCGACGTCGACGACATCCGCATGGCTGACAACCCGTACGCCGCGAATCCCCGGACCTCGTTCCGCACCGTCGTGCAGCAACTCCGGCGCAGGTACCGGCTGTATTACGACATGCCGATGGGCAAGCCGGGCCAGCGGCGGCAGATTCGGCTGGATCTGAGCCCGGCGGCTCGCGCGGTCCATCCCGCCGCGCGGATCGTCGGCCGCAAGGGCTACGTTATGCCGAAGGTGAATTAAGCCGGCGACGCCATGTCAATCCTCGCTCGGCTTCTCCGCGTGATCGATCACCAGGATATCCGCCGGACCGCGCTTCGCTTCCAGCCGCAGCCCGAGCTGTTCCCGCAGTGCATCGAACACACTCGGACCTGAAGCATCGATTGGCTCGCCGTTCAGCAATCCATTTGGATTCGTTCCGAGCGGCAGCTCGCGGGTGAACGCAAGCTCGAAATCGTAGCCGCCTTTGAGGCCCGTCTCATCCACCACCGGCCGGTCGAGAATCAGCGAGAGACGCCATGCCAGAAACTCCATCGGAGCGAACTTGCCCGTCCACTTGTCGTGGAGCGGCTTGACGGCGGCCTGATCGATCCACGGATCGCCGCCGCTCTTTGCCTGATTCGGCGTGAGATTCTTCGCGCCGCTCTTATCGAGCGTCAGGGCGTACACCGGCATCTCCTTCGTCTCATGATGGAACTTGAGCTTGAACCGGTCCGCCAAAAGATTCTGGAGCATCACGTGAAGCTCATCGACCGTCGATGGCTTCGCCGCCTCCGCGTTCATGTCGAAGAAATCGGTATCCATCCACGCAGGCCCGCCCACCACCTGCTCTTCCTTCAACCGGTAAGCAACGTAGATGAATCCTCGCAGTGGCCAGCTCTGCGCGACGTAGCGCTGCCCTCCAGGAGCTGGGCGTATTCCGCGCACGGTCGCGCCCGGCTGACTGGGTTTAATGGACGCTACTTCGAAGGTGAGATTAGGTGCGGGCGCCTGCGCCAGCGCGACAACCGCGAGAGCAGATACCGCACACACACGCCGCAAGCCCATCAACTAATCCTCGCTCGGTTTCTCGGCGTGATCGATCACTAACACGTCAACCGGCCCGCGTTTCGCCTCCAACTTCAATCCGAGCTGCGCCGGGAGCGCCTGAAAGATCGTAGCACCGTAAGTATCGATGGGTGCGCCATTGACCAACTGACCCTCCTTGATACCCGCCGGCAGGTCCCGCGTGAAACTCAGGTCGAAATCGAAGCATCCATCGAGATTCGTCTGGTTGAGAAGCGGGCGGTCCATCCACGGCGAGAGCCTCCATGTAAAGAAATCCATCGACGCGCAGTGCGCGCTCCATTTATCGTGGATCACGCCTTCGGTGGTGCGCGCGAGAACGACATCCCCGCCGCTCGCTCCTGGATGCGGCTTTAGATTCTTCGCGCCGCCCTTGTCCACCACCAGCGCGTACACGGCCATCTCCTTCGACTCATGATGGAGCTTCAATTGGAATCGATCCGTCAGGAAATTCTGGAGCATGATGTGCAAATCTTCGATGCTGGCCGGCTTTTCCGCCTCCGCGTTCAAATCGAAATGCTCCGTATCGACCCATGAAGGCCCGCCTGTGATCTGTTCCGGCCTCACCTGATACGCGACGTACAAATACGACCGAAGATCCAGGTTCGTGCCGACATAACGCCGGCCTCCCGGCGCGGGTTGAACGCCTCCGCCCTGCGCATTCGGGGCGCTCCGCTTTACCGATCCGACCTCGAACTTCAGCGTTCCCGTCGGCGCCAGCGACTGCGCTTGCATCGCCATCGGCAAAAGCAAAGCCAGTATCGCTAGTCGCCCCATCCCGACCCCGCGCTCGCCGGCATCACCCGCATGAACGCCTCCACAGCGTGAATCTGCCCGCCGTAGACCTTGAACGCCTCCCAAACGATCAGCGCATTCCCGGGCCCATAAGATCCCGTATCGCCGAAATTCATCCGCAGCAGTACGATTCCCAGCTCCTCATCCACCGCCGCCACGCGACTCTTAATCGCCGGATGCTTCATGATCGTCTGCGTCTTCGCGTTCTCACACCCGGCCCGCGAGCATCCCGGTCCAGCGGTGATCGTCCCGTTTTCGATCCGGTACGCGTCTGGAGCAAACGGAGCGTTCACCTCCACGAAGCT
>JASHRP010000136.1 GCA_030037375.1 Bryobacteraceae bacterium
AACCAGTATTCGTGCGGATAGTAATCTCGCAGCTCCGTAGGCGTGGGCTGCGGATGCAGACGGATCAAGCGGCAACTGCGGCATTCGACGACCTGGAAAATTTTCGAAGTGGTGCGGTAGAGACGGTCGGTTGCGGTGAGTAACACACGGCTTTGGACGGCGCCGCACGCCGGGCAGACGTCAGAATCGGAAACAGAAGCTAAGCCGTTTGTTCCGACAGTTCCTTGAGCGGTATTCGGTAATGGAACAGAAGCGCGCGGATCTGCCGCGGGGTCAGGCGGCGCTTGGACCGGAAGGCTCTCCGCTTGCGGAGCATCGAGGGAAGCATTGGCAACGCCAACCACTTCCCGGCGATCAGCGCGGACGCCACCGCCATTTTGCCCTCCGCTCCCGGATAGTGGCGCAACTCCCCGCGGTTGCGGATCGCCGCCCACAACCCCGCCATTATTCTTGCGAGATGATATGCGCCGTTTGCCCAAATCAGATTCCACGGAAACAGCTTTACTACCAGCAGCACCCGGTTCCGCTCAATCAGCATGAGACGGCGGGCGGAGCCTAATCCCAACGTCGCGCCGCGGTGATGGCGAACCACTGCCGCAGGCGCGTAGAAGCAGCGCCATCCGGCGATGCGGCCACGCAGGCCGAGTTCCGCGTCGTCGGCATACGCGAAGAACTCCTCGTCGAAAAAACCAACGTCTTCTAGCATCGCACGGCGGTACATTGCCGCGCATCCGTCCGGCCACAGAACCTCCTCCAAATGTTCGAACTGCCCTTCGTCGATCTGGCCGGTTCCACGCCCGCGATTCTGGCCGTCCGGATACATCAAGTGCCCGCATTTGTCGATCCGGCGCGGATCTTCCCAGACCAGAATTTTGGACGCCGCCATGCCAATGTCGTCGTGGAGCAGAATCGCGGATTCCAAGGCGTTCAGCCACTCCGATTCGGCCTCCGCATCATTATTGAGCAACGCGATCAAGCCGGCTTCGGAGGATGCGAAGCCCTGATTGTTGGCCGCGCAGAAGCCGACATTCGCCGCATTCGCGATGAGCCGCAAAGGTACTGGATAGGACGTTGCAAGATCTCGTACCATTTCCACGGACCCGTCGCCCGAACCGTTGTCGACCACGATGACTTCGTAGCTTGGATGGGTCTGCCGGCTGAGCGATTCCAGGCACTTGCTCAGCAGCTCCCGGCGGTTCCAATTGGCGACCACAACGGAGATGGCTGGTACTTCGGCGGGCATGGACTTGTTGTTGTATGATAGTACGGCTGCGCGGCGTCCGCGCCGGGTGGCTGGCTTTCATACTTACTTAAACAGGCTGGTTTTTATGACCTCCGTGGGTGAAACGCTTCGGAGCGCGAGAGAAACTCAAGGCCGCGCGATGACAGAGATCGCGGAGGAACTCTGCATCACGCAACGTTATCTCCGCGCGCTCGAACAGGACGATCTCAGCAAGCTTCCCGGCACGTTTTTCTACAAGAGCTTTGTAAAGCAATACGCCGCGATTTTGGGCGTGCCAATGAGTAAACTGCAACCCGGCATCGACGCCCTGGTACTCGCCCAGGAGCCGGTTGAAGCGGCTCCAGTCGAGGTCCCGCCGCCAGTTCTAGAAGTCCCATCGGGTCCTGCCGTGCGGACCCTGGATCCGTTGGTGGAGGCGTCTAACCGCTATTTCTCCAACCGCAAGATCGGCGTGCCGGTGGCCGCGCTGGGAGCGGTGCTGCTGGCGTGCTCTGGGTTCTATAGCTGGTGGAACCAGCCGCCGGCCCGGCAGCGAGCGGCGAAGCGCGCGCAAGCGCCCGCGGCTGTTCGCGGGTCCATGCCAAGCGGCGTCGCGGTTTCGGCGACTTCCGATCCGGATAACGTGAATCACGTGGTGCTGAATCTCTCGGCAACGGAGACCACTTGGCTGTTGATTACAACTAACGAAGGACAGAAGCTGTTTTCCGGCATTCTTCAGCCGAGCCAAACCAAAACTCTGACCACCGCCGAGACCGCGCAAATGAAGGTAGGAAACGCGGGTGGAATCGAGGTGCGGCTTAATGGGAAGGAGATCGGTCCGCTGGGCGAGCGCGGTCAGGTTCGCACCGTGAAGTTCATCGCCCCGGACAAATACGAAATCGTGGAGCCTGCGCCCCCTCCGCCAGCCGATTCGACGCTCTAGGGCGAGGTTATCTAGCAATCAAGACTTGAAAGCCCGGCGCCATGCGGTTAATACTGCTTTCTTCCGCATTGCACCGGGCTTAAAATTGCCGCAAGCGCCAGCCTACGCCGCCTGCTTCAGCGGGGGCTTCGGTACGCCGTTGATGGTCTTCAGGATCTGGGACACAATCTTGTAGGGATCGGCAGCCGAGTTCGGCCGGCGGTCTTCTAGATACCCCTTGTAGCCGTTCTTGATGAAGTTTACAGGCAGCCGGATCGAGGCACCCCGGTCAGAGAGGCCGTAATTGAACTTATCAATGGCCTGCGTCTCATGCAGACCGGTCAGGCGCAGGTGATTGTCAGGGCCGTATACCGCGATGTGCGCGGCGATGTTCGCTTCAAAGGCCTTCATTAGAGCCTCGAAGTACTCTTTGCCGCCGACTTCGCGGAGGTACTTGGTCGAGAAGTTGGTGTGCATGCCGGAGCCGTTCCAATCGCCCTTGATCGGCTTGCAGTGCAGTTCGAGATCCACCTCATACTTCTCGCAGAGCCGCGCCATCAAGTACCGTGCAGTCCACAGGTCATCCGCGGCTTTCGCTGAACCCTTGGCGAAAATCTGGAACTCCCATTGCCCCTTCGCAACCTCGGCGTTGATGCCCTCGTGGTTGATGCCCGCCGCCAGGCACATGTCCAAATGCTCCTCGACAATCTTGCGCGCTAGGCTGCCCATGAACTTGTACCCAACGCCGCAGTAGTAGGGGCCCTGAGGCGTGCTCGGATGGCCATGCTCGGGGAAGCCGAGTGGGCGCCCGCCCTGGTATAAGAAATACTCCTGCTCGAACCCGATCCACAGGTCAGGATCGTTCTCGATGGTCGCGCGCGCATTGCTCGAATGGGCTGTGCCATCGGGGTGCATGACCTCACTAAGAACGATATAGCCATCCTTGCGGCCGGCGTCGGGGTACAAGGCAACCGGCTTCAAAATGCAGTCAGAGCTTTTGCCCTCAGCCTGCATGGTGGAGCTGCCGTCAAACCCCCACAGGGGGATGTCCTCAAGCTTGGGCGGGTGCGCAAACTCTTTGAGTTGAGTCTTCCCGCGCAAGCTGGGGACGGGCTGATAGCCGTCGAGCCAGATGTATTCGAGTTTGTACTTGGTCATAAGGTCGGTCTCTCCTTAAAAGTCATCATTCCGCCCGCACCTTTCCCCTAAGGCATTGATTAATAAATGAGTTAGGCCGGCGGGCATCGCGGCCCTTCTTCGTCGGTCAGATGCCTAAGAGCGCCTCCTGGGTGCATTCCCGAGCCCGCTATGCATCAGCCGTAGAAAATGCCTTTGACTAATCATGGTTCGCAAAACGTAAAGCTCGGGGTTCGCGCCTGCGAGACGCGTGGATCGACGGGGAAGCCATGCCGTTTCTTTATTGTCAGGGAGCGTTTACCGGGTATGCAAGATGCTTGTCGATCAAATGTCTTTATAGAGTTCTTTCAAGAAAGTAATCGAAGGAGGAGGGATCGACAGCATTCCCATGTTCGGATAGGTATACAGCGATGGCTTATATCAACCATGGCCATGGTCCTACGAGGCGGATCAAGCAAATCGGCGTCATGGATTATAGAGCTGCCTGCGGTCCATTCATGGGCCTTAGCGACTTGAGTAGGCAGGAAGCGTCAAAAGCCCGGTTTTGTCCGGGTTCCCGACGGGATTCGTTATGAAGAAGGCATCTTTAGCTGTACGTGTCATCGGCATTTCATGGCTCCGAGGATCGAGGACCCCAGTTGGGCTATTTTCCACTCCAAGGGGCCGGCGGGCGGGAGAGCCGGATTGTATTGGTGGAAGATCGGGAACATCGTGGTGGGCCGGGCTACGCCCTGAAGAAGTATCACAGTGTCAAGAAGCAACGCGAAGGCGAGACATCGGACCACGAAGAGATCTGGTTACATTCGTTGAACAGCGACGATCCGCCGATCAAGCTCGACCGCGAAACAGAGGGAAGATACTGGATACTCGGCTGGTTTGTCGGCTCGGTGCGGAAAATCGCAAGAGTAAGGGGGCACAAATTTGGGAGCATCGACGGCGAATAGCAGCATGACTGTGAAGGAGGATGTGCTATAGTGCCTGCAAGGCTCCTCTTGATCGAAGCACTACGGAATGACGGTTTCGATCGAAGGAGCGCCGCGAGAAGCGGGAGTAATTCAGTGGTAGAATGCCAGCTTCCCAAGCTGGACGTCGCGGGTTCGAGTCCCGTCTCCCGCTCCAGAATCAAGGACTTACGGACACCCCAAAAACCTGCACTCTTTTGCACTACATTAAGCGCCGTCAGGACGCTTTTCGCTT
>JASHRP010000137.1 GCA_030037375.1 Bryobacteraceae bacterium
TATCGACGTGACTCTGCTGTCGAGGATCAGTGAGCGCGGCATGGTCAAGGACGGCCGGCTGGTCCGCGTGCGTGTACCTTTGCCGGACCATCCCGGCGCGCTCCAGCATTTGACCACGGTGATCGCGACGGCGCATGCGAATATCGTCCAGGTGATCCATGATCGCGCCTATTTCGGTGCGCACCTCGGCGAGGGCATTGTTGATATCACTATGGAGACGCGCGGGCCGGAGCATTTGGAGGAGCTCACCGCGGCCCTAACCACGGCCGGCTACCGGCTGGAACGCGTGAGGTGACCGTATACTGGTGATGCAAGCATGTCATCCTTCCGCCTTGGCATCGATTATCAACCTCGCGGCGATCAACAGGCCGCCATCGATGCGCTCTCGCGCGGGTTGCGCGATGGAGAGCAGTATCAAGTTCTGTTGGGCGTCACAGGGTCCGGGAAAACGTTCACGATGGCCAAAGTGATCGAGCGCATGGGCGTTCCCGCGCTGGTGCTGGCGCATAACAAAACCCTCGCCGCGCAGCTCTTCCAGGAATTTAAAACCTTCTTCCCGTCGAATGCGGTCGAATATTTTGTCAGCTACTACGATTACTACCAGCCTGAAGCATACATTCCGTCGGGCGACGTTTACATCGAAAAAGAAGCGACGATCAACGATGAGCTCGACAAGCTGCGCCTGTCCGCGACGCGCAGCCTTTTCGAACGGCGCGATTGCATCATCGTTGCCAGCGTGAGTTGTATCTACGGCTTGGGTTCGCCGGAAGCTTATTACGGCATGCTGTTGATGCTCGAAAAGAGCCAGAAGATTTCGCGCGAGGAAATTACCTCGCGGCTAGTGGACATTCTTTACGAACGCCACGAAGGCGATTTCAAACGCGGCGCCTTTCGAGTGCGCGGCGACGTGATCGAGGTCTACCCGACCTACGACGACTTCGCGTATCGCATCAGCCTATGGGGCGATGAGATCGAGTCTCTGGAACAGATCGAGCCACTGACGGGCCAGGTGAAGCAGACCTATCTGCGTCTGCCGATTTATCCCAAAACCCACTACGTGATGAGCGATGAAACTCGCCATGACGCGATGCGCAGCGTCGAAAATGAGCTGCACTGGTGGAAGGAAGAACTGGAGAAGCAGGGAAAGCGGATCGAGGCGCAACGGATTTGGCAGCGCACCATGTTCGATCTGGAGATGATGCGCAACATCGGATACTGCCACGGAATCGAGAACTATTCGCGGCATTTCTCTGGAAGGTTGCCGGGCCAGGCCCCGCCGACACTGCTCGATTACCTTCCCGCCGATGCGCTTCTGTTCATCGACGAAAGCCACCAAACCATTCCGCAGCTTCAAGGCATGTATCACGGAGACAGGTCGCGCAAGGAGAACTTGGTCAAGTACGGCTTTCGCCTGCCAAGCGCGCTCGATAACCGGCCGCTGACGTTTGAGGAGTTCGAGAACCGGGTTCATCAGGCAGTATTCGTTTCCGCGACGCCCGGCCCTTATGAGCTGACCAAAACGGCGGGCGTCGTGACGGAGCAGATCATCAGGCCAACTGGCTTAGTCGACCCTGAAGTGGACGTGCGCCCCATTCGGGGCCAAGTGGACGACCTTCTCCAGCAGATCCGCGAAAGGGCCAAGAAAGACGAACGGGTGTTAGTCACGACGCTGACCAAGCGCATGGCGGAGGATCTGGCCGAGCACTACACAGAAGCCGGCGTCAAGTGCGCCTACCTTCATTCCGAAGTTTCGACGCTCGATCGCGTGAAAATTCTGCGCGATCTCCGGCGTGGAGTTTACGATGTGATAATAGGCGTCAATCTGCTGCGCGAGGGGCTGGATCTGCCGGAGGTTTCCCTCGTCGCCGTGCTGGATGCGGACAAGGAGGGCTTTCTGCGCTCCACTGGCTCGCTGATTCAGACGATGGGTCGCGCCGCGCGGAACCTGAACGGACGCGTCATCCTCTACGCGGACGTCATGACCGTTTCCATGCGTCGCGCGATGGAGGAAACCCATCGGCGGCGAACCATCCAGCAAGCCTATAATGAAACCCACCACATCGTGCCGCAGTCGATTCGCAAACCGATTGACGCGGTATTAGTCGCAGTGGCGGAAGGAGATTACGTGACGGTTCCGGCGGACGATCCCATGGAGGACGTGCAAGTGCCGCCTGAAAAGATCGACGCCTACTTGGCCGAGATGGAGGAAAAGATGCGAGAGGCCGCGCGCCGCTTCGATTTCAAGCAGGCCGCAGCTTATCGGGATCGTGTTCGGGAGCTTCGAAATCGGGTGTTGCTGGAGGCCGGTCCTCCGTGACCGAATGCAGCAAGACGCTATCGGGTTGGTTTGCGCGGGTGGCGTAAGCCGATCCTTCCTGGCCCGGATGCCGGCGCTCCTCCAGCAATTGGGACCGATCAAAACTTCATCATTCCGAGTGTCGCGGCAGATCTCGAACTCTCTGCGCGCGGGTTACGCAGCGTCCCATTACCAGGCGCTGGAGGGCTGCCGGCTGATTTTAGTCTCGGCGCCGGAAGACAATCTGGACCGCATCCTGCGCGAAATGGCGGCGCGTATCCCCATCCGCAAGGCTCCATTCTCGAAAAACATGGTCGTGTTGTGTGGATGCACCAGAGACAGTCTCTCGCCCAGCGCGTTACAGGGCACGGGCGCGCGCGTGGCAACCATCAACCCGATCCCGGATACAGGCGAAGAGTTGTTCGTGGGTGAGGGGGATACGGCCGCGATTCGCCGCATGCGCGCGATCTTCGCCGAGAACCGGCGCAAGTTGATTTGTCTTCGCCCCGGAACCAAGCCCCTCTATTTTGCGGCGATTCACGCCGGAGCTCCGTTGTTGCTTCCTTGGATCGCCACGGCAATGAGCAGCCTGCGTGCTGCCGGGTTTTCGCGATCGGAAGCCGCCACGGTCGGCGAGCTTCTGGGAACTCGCGCGCTGCGCCGCTACGCCAAAGGTGGTGCGAAGAGTTGGAGCCGGCGCACGGAGTCGGACTTGCGTCGCGTACTGGACGCGGGGCTGGAACGGATTCGCACCCGGTTTCCGCGTTTAGCGCAAATGTACGAGCAAGGAATTCGCGTCGCGCTCGAGGAATTCAGCCCGATCCCGCGGCGGCCAGCCGGCGCCGCAGGTTTGGCTGCCGTTGGAGCCAGCGCAGGTAGCTCGTCTCTTCGCCGGCGCGCTTGAACCGAGCGGCCGATTTAAGCAACTCCTTCCCGGCTCTTCTTGCGCTCGCACGCACAATCGAGAAACTCGCCCAGTCCGCGCCTGTCGCGCCGTAAAAGAGCGGACCCTCCGCCAAGCGCCGCAAAAGACGGGCAGACGTGCGATGCGTGGGGTGTGCGGCAATTTTAGCGGCTTCGCGAGAAGCCAGTTCCGCGATGTCCGGAGCCGCGGGCCGGAAGCCGAGCTTGTAATAAAACCAAAACGCGCCGGATTGAATCGCCTCTTCGTTCTCATGTCCAAGCTGATACGGATCGATCGAGAAACACGTCACGCCTAATTGTTCTCGAAGGAACTTCAAGACGCGAACATACAGCCACGCAGTCTCGCCCTCGCGAAAGGTGTAGTACAGATTGAAGCCGACCTCGCAGCGCTCGAACAGCGAAAGCGTTTCGACGTAACCGATCGGAACTCCGTTCTTGAAAAACATCCCGCAATGGTAGGCCCGTAGAGGCAAACGCTTCGCGGCAGCGGCTCCGAAGAAGATGAAATCGACTCCGCGGCCGAGATCGGCATGATACACATTCCTCTCGTCGGGATGTTCGAACCCGTGCAGTTCTCGATAGCGCGCGGCCGACGCGTCTACGATCACACCGAGCGCAGCCTTCGCGCGAGGGCGGCCAACCCGCTGAAGCTTAATCGGAGGAGCGGCAAGCTCGGCCTGGATCGAGACGCCGGCGCGCTTCAAGAGCGGACCCGAATGGAAGAAGAGCTTTTGCCGCGGCAAGCGCAGCGAGGATCGGCTGGAGTGCGGGTCGATTTTCCATCGCAGAGGAATCTCAAGCGACTCCCAGGTGGATGCGTCGATTCGCTCTAACAGCCACCGAACGTCACATCCGTTTGCGTCCAGCCAGGCGTGCCAGTCGACATGTGGCTCGACTGCGTATTCTTCATAGGCTGAAGCAACCAGACGTCCCAGCACGACTCCCAGGCGGTCCGGACGCGCGAAATCGTCCCAATCGATCTGAACGTCTCCCGGATGCCGCAGGACCAGGCTTTGCGCGAATTCGCGGCTGAAATTGGTTGACACGGCGGTTCCGGCGATTCCCGAAATCTCGGGGTCGTCGAAAGCCTCAACGTCGATTCCGCGAAGCCGTTCCGAGAATGAACCGAGAATCGAATCCGCGAGGCGCGCGACACGCGCACTTTGGGGATAAGCCCGCAGGAAAAGAGCGATCTCATGGAAGCGGACAAGGTCGTCCGGATCGCGCATTGCAACTGTAGAGAGCCGGGAGAGCAGGTCCACGCTTCGGTGCGCGGTATCGTGCCCGAACTGACCCTTACACGCGGCAAGTTCATCCAAAATCTTCATTCGCGGATTCTCAAGCCGGCACAGGGCCGGCGCCCTCGAAACGTGCAGGAACCCCGGCCCCACCACCAGCGCCAGGCTCCGTTGTGCCGGCGAGTTCCTTAAAGCCGGCACAGGGCCGGCGCGGCCCTCGAAACGTGCAGGAACCCCGGCCCTACCACCAGCGCCAGGCTCCGTTGTGCCGGCGAGTTCTTTAAAAAGTGTAACGTGCTCGCGGCGCCTGGAATGCTACATTGGAGGGGTCATGCGAACCACCCACGACGTGGCCGAACTCGCGGGCATTGCTAAACAAATGCGCCGCGAGGTGATCGAGATGCTGACCGAGGCGAAGTCCGGTCACCCCGGCGGGTCGCTCTCAGCGGCGGACATCCTGGTCACGTTATTCTTCGACGTCATGCGGCACGATCCCGCCAATCCCAAGTGGCCCGATCGCGACCGGTTCATTCTTTCGAAGGGTCACTGCTGCCCGATTCTCTACGCCGTGATGGCGGAATGCGGGTACTGCCCCAAAGACCAGCTCAACACGTTGCGTAAGCTCGGCTCGATTTATCAGGGTCACGCCGACGTCCGGTTTCTTCCGGCGCTCGAAGCGTCCACGGGGTCGCTGGGTCAAGGATTGTCGCTGGGTATCGGCATGGCGCTGGGTGCGCGGCTGGATGGGCGGAAATCGCGGACTTACGTGCTACTCGGCGACGGCGAAAGCCAGGAGGGTCAAATCTGGGAAGCGGCGATGTTCGGCGGCTTCAACAGGCTCGACAATCTCGTCGCGATCGTGGATTATAACCAGATCCAGCTTGATGGTTTCGTAAAAGACATCATGAGTTTGGAGCCGCTCCAAGACAAATGGCGCAGCTTCGGATGGCATGTTATCGAGGTTTACGGACACGACATCGCGGCGCTGCAAGACGCGTTCGGCGAAGCTGCATCCATGAAGGGAAAGCCCACCTGCATCGTTGCCCACACCGTAAAAGGCAAAGGCGTTTCGTTCATGGAAGGAAATCCCAAGTTTCACGGCGTCGCGCCGACTCGCGAGGAGTGCGAGACGGCGCTACAGGAGCTTGCGTAATGCCTGCAAAAACAAAATTCGAATTGAAGCTGGGCATGGCCACGCGCGAAGCGTTCGGCAAGGCTTTGGCGGAGCTTGGAAAGACGAATCCGGCCGTGGTGGTGCTGGATGCCGATCTTTCCAAGTCGACCTACACCGCGGAGTTCGGAAAGGCGTTTCCAGAGCGGTTCTTCGAATGCGGGATCGCGGAAGCCAATATGGTCGCCATCGCCTCCGGGCTTGCATCGGCCGGCAAGATTCCATTTGCCTCCAGCTTCTCCGTGTTCTTGATGAACAAGGGATTCGAGCAGCTTCGTGTGACAGCGGCTTTTCCCAAAGTGAACGTG